>DATEDK010000146.1:0-2695 GCA_035281685.1 Kiloniellales bacterium
TCTTCGAGGTGCTGGACAACAAGACGAGCCTCGCCGAGGCGATGGAGCTCGGCCGCGTGCATCACAACGGCTTGCCGGACGTCGCCTTTGCCGAGGAGCGTATCCCGGTCGATCTCCTGCAATCGCTGACTCAGCGCGGCCACAGCGTGCGCACGCTCTCGGCGATGGGGTTGGTCAATGCCTTCTACTGCCCGGAGTCCTTGGACAAGCGCGGCGATCTCTGCCAGGTCGACAGCGACTCGCGCGGCTTCGGCCTGACCCAGCGCGCCGAGTAGCCCGGTCATGGCCCTGAAGGTCGCCAGGCGCGGCACGGTCGCGCCGTTCCTCGCAATGGACATGCTGGCGCGCGCGAACCGGCGCCAGCAGGCAGGCGGCGCCGTCGTGCACCTGGAGGTGGGACAGCCCGGCACGCCAGCGCCCCGGAAAGTACTGGATGCCGCCGCGCGTTTCCTGGCCGGCGGGCAGATCGGGTACACCGAAGCGCTGGGCATCGGCCGGCTGCGCGAGGCGATCGCCGGACACTATCGCCGCTTCTACGGCGCCGAGGTGCCGAGCGAGCGGATCGCGGTCACCACCGGCTCCTCCAGCGGCTTCCTTCTGGCCTTCCTCGCCGCCTTCGAGCCGGGGGACCGCGTGGCGCTGGCCACGCCCTACTATCCGGCCTATCGCAATTTCCTGATCGCTCTCGGCCTCGAGCCGGTGCTGCTGCCGGCAACCGCCGCCACCGGGTTCCATCCGACCCCGGCGCTGCTCGACGCCGAGCGCGACCTCGAGGGGCTGATCGTGGCGAGCCCGGCCAACCCGACCGGCTCCATGCTGTCGCCCGACGAGCTCCGCCAACTCGTCGCCTACTGCGCCGACCGCGGCATCCGCTTCGTCTCCGACGAGATCTACCACGGCATCACCTTCGGCAAGCCGGCGATGACCCTGGCCGACCTCGACCCGCACGCGATCGTGGTCAACTCCTTCTCGAAATACTTCTCGATGACGGGCTGGCGCATCGGTTGGCTGGTGCTGCCGGAGGACCTTGTGCGCCCGGTCGAGCGCCTGGCGCAGAACCTCTACATCTCGCCGCCGGCGCTGTCGCAGGAGGCGGGGGTCGTCGCGCTCGACTGCCGTGCGGAGCTCGACGACTACGTCGCCGCCTACGCCGAGAAGCGCCGCTTCCTGCTGCGAGAGCTGCCGGGCTGCGGGCTCAGCGACTTCGCGCCCTGCGACGGTGCCTTCTATCTCTACATCGATGTCGGGCACCTGACGAACGACAGCACCGACCTCTGTCATCGCCTGCTGGACGAAGCCGGCGTGGCGCTGACTCCCGGTCTCGACTTCGATCCCGATCGCGGACAGCGCTATCTCAGGCTTTCCTTCGCCGGGCCGATGGCCGACATGGAGGCAGCGGTCGGCCGGCTGCGGACCTTCTTCGCGCGCGGCTGAGGCTGGCGTGGCTCGACTCCGCCGCTGGTGTTCCCGCTTGGCCGCGATCGGCCTCGGCCTTTTCGGCGCGCTGCCGCTCCTGGCCGTGCTCTGGGCCGCGTTCATGCCGGTGCCGGCGACGCCGCTGATGGGCCTCAGGCTGCTCGAGGGCGAGACCTGGCGGCAGAGCTGGCGCTCGCTCGACGAGATCTCGCCGAACCTGCCGCTGGCCGTGCTGGCCGCCGAGGACAACGCCTTCTGCCAGCACCACGGCATCGACTGGGCGGCGGTGGCGACGGCTGTGAAGGAGGTCGACAAGGGCAAGCGCGACGCACAGCGCGGCGCCTCGACGCTCTCGATGCAGGTGGCGAAGAACCTGCTGCTCTGGCCGGACCGCGACCCGCTGCGCAAAGGTCTGGAGCTGGTCTACGTCACCTGGATCGAGGGCCTCTGGCCGAAACGACGCATCGTCGAGGTCTACCTCAACATCGTCGAATGGGCGCCCGGCATCTACGGCGCCGAGGCGGCGGCGCAGCACCACTTCGGCGTCAGCGCCGCCAAGCTCAGCGCCCGGCAAGCCGCGCTGCTCGCCGCCGTGCTGCCGAACCCGCGCAAATTCAACGCCGGCAAACCTTCCGGCTACATCAACGAGCGCGCCGGCCAGCTGCAGCGGCGCATGGAAGACGTCCGGGCGCTCGCGGATTGCTTGAAGTGATATCCCCTCCACCAGCGTAGCTGGGGGAGGGCCAGGGAGGAGGTGTCGACGATGGAGATCGAACGTCGACACTCCCTCCCCAACCCTCCCCCATGCTTCGCATGAGGGAGGGAGAACCTACCGCACCAGCCGGTTCCACCAGCCGCGCTTGCGCGGCTGTCCGGGTTCGGGCTCGGTCACCACGTCGATCGGCGTCGGCTTGCGCTCCGCGCGCACCGACTCGGGGCTGGTCTCTTCGGCGGCGGGATCCTCCGTCAGGCGCCACTCCGGCTCCGTGGCGACGGTCTCCTCGACCTCGACGCGCTCGCGCTCGACGGCCTCCTCGACCGGCTCCGGTTCGCTCTCCCATCCCTGGTCTTCCGTGCCGGGCGCGTCGAACTCGGGCGCCTGACCGTCGAACTCCGGACCGTCCTCGGCACGCGCGGCCTGCGGCGGGCCCTCCTGGCCCTCCCGCTGCCGGTTGCGCCGGCGGCCGCCGCGCTTGCCGCGACGGCGGCGGCTGCGGACGCGCTGCTCCTCGCCGCGATCCGTCGGGGCCGTGGGCTCATCGCCTCGCTCGGGAAGCGG
>DATEDK010000147.1:0-9024 GCA_035281685.1 Kiloniellales bacterium
TCACCAGCATCGCGCCGTAGCCTTGCGCGTGGAAGGCGTTCAGCAGGTTCTGCGTGGCGCAGCCGGTGGCGATGATCTGCTCGATCGCCGGGATCTTGGTGCCCTCGCGTTTCACCACCGCCGCGGCGACGATCAGCAGCGGCGAGCGCAGCGCCTTCTCGCGCGCACTCTCGATCACCGCCGGATCGGCGCCGGGATTGGCGCGCCTGGCGGCCTCGGCGAAGACCTCGCCCAGCCGATGCAGGCCCTCGCCCTCCACCACGAGGAAGCGCCAGGGCCGGAGCGCACCGTGGTCGGGCGCGGCCATCGCCGCCTTGAAGGCGGCCTCGCGCTCGGCGGCCGAGGGCGCCGGCCCGCCCAGGTGGCGGGGCGAAACGGACTCGCGGCTCGTCAGGGCTTGCAAGGCTTCCATCTCACCCTTCTTTCTTGCCACCGCCGGCGAGGCCTTCCCAGAAGGCGCGCTGGATCTGCTCCCAGCCCGTCACGCCGCTGGGCATCCAGGTCTTCATCATCTGCTCGGGCGTCATGGCCTGGAGGTTCGCCATCATCTGGCGCTGCACCTCGTCCATGAAGGCCTTCTGCATCGGCTGCACGTCGGGCAGCCCGAAGAACCGCCGCCCTTCCTCGGGCGTCATGTCCATGTCGATCGTGACCTTCATCGCAGGTCTCCTCGGCTGAGAGCGCAAGATGGGGTTGCCGCCCGGCGGGGGCCATCCCTATTACAGGGCAGGCCGCCCTGCCGAAAGATCGGAGCTTGCCGCCATGACCCGCCCCGGCACGAACCGGCTGGCTGCCGAAACCAGCCCTTACCTCTTGCAGCACCGCGACAACCCGGTCGACTGGTGGGCCTGGGGTCCCGAGGCCTTGGCCCAGGCGCAGGCGCAGAACAAGCCGATCCTGCTGTCGGTCGGCTACGCCGCCTGCCACTGGTGCCACGTCATGGCGCACGAGTCCTTCGAGGACCCGGCGACGGCGGCGGTGATGAACGAGCTCTTCGTCAACATCAAGGTCGACCGCGAGGAGCGCCCGGACCTCGACGCGATCTACCAGCACGCCCTCCTGCTGCTGGGCGAGCACGGCGGCTGGCCGCTCACCATGTTCCTGACGCCTAAGGGCGAGCCCTTCTGGGGCGGCACCTACTTTCCGCCGACGCAGCGCTTCAACCGGCCGGGCTTCCGCGACGTGCTGGTCGGCATCAGGCAGATCTGGGACGAGAGCCAGGACAAGGTGACGAAGAACGTCACCGCGCTGCAGCAGGCCCTCGAGCGCTGGGCGAAACCGGCCGCGGGCGGCCGGGTGACGCCGGCGGTGCTCGACCAGGTGGCCGAGCGCCTGCTGCGCGAGCTCGATCCCGTCGAGGGCGGCATCGGCGGCGCCCCGAAGTTTCCCAACGCGCCGCTGCTCAACCTCTTCTGGCAGGCCTTCTGGCGGCGCGCCGACCAGCGCTTCCGCGACGCCGTGGTGCTGACGCTGGAGAAGATGTGCCTGGGCGGCATCTACGATCATCTGGCCGGCGGCTTTGCCCGATACACTGTCGACGCCATCTGGCTGGTCCCGCACTTCGAGAAGATGCTCTACGACAACGGGCAGATCCTCTCCCTGCTGGTGCGTGCATATGCAGCGACCGGCCGGCCGCTCCTGGCGCACCACGCGCGCCAGACCGCCGACTGGCTGGTGGAGGAGATGCGCGCCGCTGCGGAGGATCCCGGCGTCGAGGCCAACGGCGCACCCCGTGCGCCCTTCGTGCCGGCCTTCGCCGCCTCCTTCGATGCCGACAGCGAGGGGCACGAGGGCAAGTTCTACCTCTGGGACCCCGCGGAGATCGACGCGCTGTTGCCGCCCGATCAGGCAGCGCAGGTGAAGGCGCTCTACGACGTCACGCCCGAGGGCAACTTCGAGGGCCGCTCGATCCTGAACCGCCGCCACGCGCCCACCGCCGACGTCGAACCACTCAAACCCGCGCTCGCCACCCTGCGGCGGGCGCGCGCCAAGCGCGTCTGGCCGGGCTGGGACGACAAGGTGCTGGCCGACTGGAACGGGCTCGCCATCGCTGCGCTCGTCGAGGCCGGTGCGGTCCTGGGCGAGCCGCCCTGGATCGCCGCCGCGGCCGCGGCGCTCGCCTTCTGCCGTCGCATGATGGTGGTCGACGGCCGCCTGCGCCACTCCTGGCGGCACGGCCAGGCGAAGCACCGCGCGACGATCGACGACCTGGCTGAGCTCGCCCGGGCCGCGCTGCTGCTGCACGAGGCGACCGGCGACGCGGAGGCGCTGGCCTTCGCGGAGGCGCTCGCCGAAGAGGCTGAGCGCCACCACGGCGATGCGGCCGGCGGCTTCTTTACCACGGCCGACGACGCCGAGGCGCTGGTGGTGCGGCAGAAGACGGCGCAGGACTCGGCCGTGCCATCCGGCAACGGCGCGATGATCGAGGTGCTGGCGCGGCTCTACTACCTGACCGGGGCGCCGCAACGCCGGCTGGCCGCCGAGCGCGCGGTGGCCGCCTTCTCCGGCGAGCTCGAGCGCAACTTCTTCCCGCTGGCGACGCTCTTGAACGCGGCCGAGTTCCTGGAGAGCGCGGTGCAGGTGGCGATCGTCGGCCGGCGCGGCGAGCCTGCGACCGACGCGCTCATCGCCGCCGCCTGGCGGGCCGGGCATCCGCTGCTCGTGCTGCAGGTGACGGCGCCCGACGCGGCGCTGCCGCCCGGTCACCCGGCACTCGGCAAGGGCCAGGTCGAGGGCCGCGCCACGGCCTACGTGTGCCGCGGCCCCACCTGCTCGCTGCCGCTTGTCGAGGCGGCGGCGCTCGCCGAGGAGCTTGCGCGCCCAGCGGGTTGATGGTGCACGCGGACGCTGTGTAGAGTGCACCCCCTCAATCGGGGGGTGTCACTCATGGGGCGTCTGTCTGTGCTTGCAGCCCTGCTGCTGTTGCCCTCGCTTGCCCTGACCCAGGAGATCGGTGAGGGCGAGCTCTGGGTGCATGAAGAGGTGATGGAATACTACCGCAAGTTCGACGGCGATTCCTCCGCCGCCTACTTCGCCGTCTCCACCAACGGCTACGACGCCGGCTACTCCCGCTGCCCCAGCTTCAGCAACTGCCGGCCCTTGGACGGCAAGCGCGAAGCCGTTCAGGCCTGCAACAGCGGCCACAGCGACCTGCCCGGCAGCTGCTACATCTTCGCCAACCAGAATGGCATCATCTGGCGCGGCGAAGTGCATGTGCTGAGCGACGCCGAGTTCATGGCCCGGCTCTATGGTCCGGAGACGATCGAAGAAGCCGTGGCGGAGTACGTGGCGGCCGCGACCGGACCCGTCGAAGGCACCAAGCAGAGCTTCAACGCCTCGAAGCAAATCTGGCAGCGCGAGGACTTCCGCTTTCCGCCGCCGGATTTTGCGCTGACAGGCGATGAGTGCCGCTATGCCTTCGAGCACGCCTATCTGAGCAACGCTGCGCGCAACTTCTTCCTGGCGGATCCGAGCGGACGCTATTGCGGCTACAGCACCGGTTACGCCCAGGCAGCCGAGGCAACGGCCTTCACAGCGGCGAAGGTTGCCTGCGCGACGCGCGCTCCTGCCAGCGCCCCCTGCGTCGTCTACGCCGTCGACGACACGCTGCTCCCCGGCCGGAGCAAGCTCTAGGCCATGCGAGCGCGCCTCTTCGCCCTGTTGCTCCTCGCGCTCGCTGCCTGCAAGACCGACGACGGCGGCGGCAGCACCGCCACTGCCGCCAGGTCGCCGGCTTCCGCAAGCGCGATGGTACGGCTTGCCGGCAGCCACACGGTGATCTTCCGCGGCGACGTCACCTACGGCACGACGAAGGCGCTGCTGGAGCTGATCAAGGCCAATCCCGCGGTCACGACGGTGCACCTGACCAGCGACGGCGGTTACGTGCATCCGGCGCTGATCGTCGCCAACACGCTGCAGCTGCGCGGCGCCACGACCTTCGTGCCGAGCGAATGCGTCTCCGCCTGCACGCTGCTCTTCCTCGGCGGCGAGACGCGCTATCTGGCGCCGGGCGCGAAGCTCGGTTTCCACCGGGCTTGGCGCAACCTCGACGAACCGGAGGATCGCGGCACGCAGATGACCAACGAGGAGATCCGCCAGCGGCTCCTGGAGCGCGGCGTCAGCGCCGCCTTCGCCGAGCAGGTGCTGGCGACGCCCAGCACCGAGGTCTGGTACCCGACCGCGGAGGAAATGCTCGAGGCCGGCGTGATCGACGGCGTGGTCAGCCACGATCAGTTGCCTCCGCCCTGAGCCCGGCCCGCGAAAGGGCCTGCTTCAGGAATGCAACGCGGGTTAATCTGGCTTTGCCCGATTACTCGATTCGAGTTGGCATAATACGCCGGTTATTGGAAGAGAATTCGCGAAGGCACAAAGAGCGATTGCACGCGAACCGGGATTCATCCTAAGCAACGAGCCGGAGGGGAGGGGGCGTCTTCGCACGTTCACTCTTGGGGATGGGTTCGGTGCTTCGATCTGGTTTTGGCGCCCTTGCGCTGCTGCTGGCAGCGCTGACGCCATCCGCTGCGGCGGGGCCCGGCACGGGCGATCTCTGGCTGCATCAAGGCGTGCTGGACTACTACGAGGTCTTCAAGGAAGACCCGCAGGCGCAGTTCTTCGCCGTTTCCACCAATGGGCTCTCGGCCGGCTACTCGCACTGCGCGCCGGGTCGGCCGTGCAGCGCGACGGAAAGCCAGGCGATGGCGCTGGCGAACTGCCGTGCCGTGCCGATCGACCTGCCGGGGCAGTGCCACATCTTCGCCGACAAGAGCGGCATCCTCTGGCGGGGCGAGGTGCGCGAGCTCGACCACCAGGCTTGGCTCGAGCGGCTCTACGGACCCGCGACGGTCGAAGAGGCGCTGGCGCACAAGGTGCGCCATGCCAGCGGTCCCGGCGCCGCCGGCGACTTCCGGGTGAGCGAGGCGATCCGGAGGCGCGCCGACTTCGCCGCAGTCCCCGCCGGCTTCGCCCTGGCGAGCGACGAATGCCTCTACGCGCTGGAGGAGCAGTACAATCCGGCCGAGACACCGAACTTCTTCCTGGCCGACCCGACCGGCCGCTATTGCGGCTATTCCACGGGCTACGCCCAGGTGCAGGAGGCCGAGGCCTTCGCCGCGGCCAAGGCGGCCTGCGAGGCGATCGCGCCGGCCGGCGCCGCGTGCCTGGTCTACGCCGTCGAGCGCACGCTCGTCGCCCAGCGCAACCTCTGACCCGGAGCACAAGCGATGCCCATCCTCCTGCGCGGGCTCTGCCTGCTTGTCGCCCTCCTCGCCGGCGCCTGCGTCAGCGGCAGCACGGCCAAGACCGGTCTGATGGCGGCCGTCGGCGATGCCGCCGCGGCCGGCCGCATGGTGCAGTTGTCCGCCGATGGCCGAACCATCCACTTCCGGGGCGACGTCACCTACGGCACGGCACAGGAGCTGCTGCGCCTGATCAAGGCCAATCCCGCCGTGCACGAGGTCCATCTCACGAGCAACGGCGGCATGGTCGAGCCGGCGCTCCTGGTGGCGAACGCGATCCAGCTGCGCCGCGCCACCACCTTCGTGCCGACGACCTGCGTCTCGGCCTGCACTTTCCTTTTCCTCGGCGGCCAGCAGCGCTATCTGGCGCCGGGCGCCGCGCTCGGCTTCCATCGTGCCTGGCAGAGCGAACCGGCATTCGACGGCGACGTGCAGCGCGTCAATGCGGAGATCCGGGTCCGCTTCGCCGAACGCGGCATCGACGATGCCTTCGTCGAGCGGGCCATGGCGACGCCGGGCGAGCAGCTCTGGTACCCCTCGCCCGAGGAGCTGCAGGCCGCCGGCGTGATCGACGGCGTCTCCAGCGCCGCGCTGCTGCCGAGGTAGCGCCAGACCAGACCAGAGAAGCGGTCCTAGTGGGCCTCTGCGAAGGCCTGAGTTCAATCGATCTCGTCATCCCGGACGCGCTGCAGCACGTAGTGCTGCTGCGCAGTTCCGGGACTCCGTCGATTCCGAGCCGCCCCGGATCAGCACCGCACCGCTGCGCGCTGCGGTGCATCCGGGGTGACGAGGTGGGTTCGCAGAAGTCTCCTACGGCAGCAGGACGGTCTGCCCGGTGGTCTTGCGGCCTTCCAGGTCGCGGTGCGCCTGCGCGGCGTCCTTCAGCGCGTAGCTCTGCTCCACCCGGATCTTGACCGCGCCGCTGCCCACGACGTCGAACAGCTCGCGCGCGTTCGCCTGCAGCATCTCCGGCGTGCGCGTGTAGCTCATCAGCGTCGGTCGCTGCACATAGAGCGATCCCTTGGCGGCGAGCTGTCCGATGTTGATCGGCGGCACCGCGCCGGAGGCATTGCCGAAGGAGATCATGAACCCGGTGGGCCTGAGGCAGTTCAGCGACATCTCCCAGGTGTCCTTGCCGACGCCGTCGTAGACCACCGGCAGCATCTCGCCCCTGGTGATGCGCTTCACGGCTTCGGGCACGTCCTCCTCGCGGTAGTTGATGACGTGCGCGTAGCCGTGCTGCCGCGCCAGCTCCATCTTGTCGGCACTACCGGCGGTGCCGATCGCGGTGACGCCGAGATGCCTCAGCCACTGCCCGGCGATCAGCCCGATGCCGCCGGCGGCGGCGTGCACCAGCACGGTCTCGCCCGCCTTCACCCGATAGGACGAACGCAGCAGGTACTGCACGGTCAAGCCCTTCAGCATCATCGCCGCGCCCTCGCGATCGCCGATGCCCGCGGGCAGCTTCACCAGCTTGTCGGCCGGCATGACGCGCGCCTCCGAGTAGGCGCCGATCGGACCGGTGCCGTAGGCGACGCGGTCGCCCACCTTCAGCGCGGTGACACCGCTGCCCACCGCCTCGACCACACCCGCCGCCTCGAGGCCTAGGCCCGAGGGCATCGGCTGCGGATAGAGACCGCTGCGGTGGTAGGTATCGATGTAGTTGAGCCCGACGGCGCTGTGCCGGACCAGCACTTCGCCCGGGCCGGGCTCGGCCAGCGCGACGCTCTCCCAGCTCAGCACCTCCGGTCCGCCGGTCCTGGCGATGCGGATCGCCTGCACTTTGTCGCCCGCCTTGCGCGCCGGGCGCCCGTGCGCCGCGGTGATCTCGGAGATGCCGAGGTGCTGGCGGAAGAAGGCGCTGGTCCGCTCGTTGGCAAGCTTGGCCGCAGCGGCGTCGTAGTGCGCACCGCCGGTTCGGGCGAATGCGTGGTCCTGCTTCTCGTAGACGTGGTAGGTGACCCTGGGATGCTTGGCCAGCGCAGCCTTCATCTTCGCCTGCGCCTCGGGCGGCACGAACTGGTCCTTGGCGGCGACGTGCATCAGGAGCGGCTTCCTGATGCTCTTCGCCTCGTCCAGCAGTTGATCGATCTGCACGCCGTAGTAGGCGACGTTGCATTCGGCATCCGAGCGCGTCGCCATCAGGTAGGCGAGCTTGCCGCCGAGACAGAAGCCGACCGTGCCGACGCGGCCGTCGCAGGCATGGTGCTTGCGGACCTCGGCCAGCGCCACCTTCAGGTCCTCGATCCCCTTGTCGACGTCGAACTTGCCGAAGAGCTCGAAGGCCCTCTTCCACTCGGCATCGGTCTTGTCGGTGATGTCGATGCCGGGCTCGATGCGCCAGAAGAGGTCGGGGCAGACGGCGACGTAGCCCTCGGCGGCCAGGCCATCGCAGAGATCGCGCATCACCTTGTTGACGCCGAAGATCTCCTGGATCACCAGGACGGCTGGCGCCGGCACGTTCTTCGGCAGCGCCATGTAGCCGCCCATCGTCCCGTCGGCTGTCTTGAACTGGATGTTCTGCATTGGCCCTCTCCTCGCGCCGGAAGCCGGCGCGGAGAGTGCCAAAGGGGGCGTGCTACAGCAACGCCGCTCCCTCGTGGACCAGGAGCCTGTACTTGGTGTCAACACCGCCCGGCGCCGAGAAGCCGCCGCTGCCTGCGGCCGAGAGCACGCGATGGCAGGGGATGATCACCGGGATCGGATTGGCGCCGCAGGCCTGGCCGACGGCGCGGGCCTCGCCCTTCAGCTCCCTGGCGAGCGCGCCGTAGGTGCGCGTGGCCCCAAAGGGGATGGCGGAGAGCGCCCGCCAGACCCGCGTCTCGAAGGGACCGCCTTCCGGCGCCAGCGGCAGGTCGAAATCGCGCCGCCGGCCGGCAGCGTAGTCCTGCAGCTGCCGCGCCGCCTCGCGCAGCAAGGGCGTGTCGTCCGTCCCGCCCTCGCGCCCGAAGCGCAGGCGTACGATCGCACCGTCGCGCTCCGTCACGCTGAGCGGGCCGAGCGCGGTCTCCACCACGCAGCTGAACAGGGTCGAGTCCATGGCCGGCAGCATAGCACGCCTCCTTCGCGATCGTCCGGCAGCCTGTGTCATGCTGCCGCCGAGCGCGCTCCGCCTCTTGCCGGGCGGGGTTGGCGCGCGCATCGTTCCAGCGCGGCCGCAGACGCACGAAAGCGCTTCGCGGCGCCCGGGTCTTGCCGAATTGCTGCGCAGGGACCCGCTGCCAGGGGTGCTCGTTGTGGACAGTCGCCTCGATGCCATCGACCTCCTGATCCTGCGCGAGCTGCAGCAGGACGGCCGGCTCAGCATCGTCGACCTGGCGCAGCGGGTCGGTCTCTCGCCTTCGCCCTGCCTCAGGCGCGTCCGCCACCTGGAGGAGCGCCGCGTCATCGCCGGCTATCGCGCGCTGCTCGACCCCCAGGCGATCGGTCTCGGCCTGCAGGCCTTCGTCTCCTTCCGCGTCGAGAGCCACGACCGCGCACAGCTCGAAAGGCTGCGCGCGACCATCGCCGGGATGCCGGAGGTGCTTGCCTCCTACAGCGTCTCCGGCGACGTCGATGCCATGCTGCACGTGGCCGTGCCGGATCTCGCGGCCTTCGAGCGGTTCATCGGCGAGAAGCTTCTGACCCTGCCGGTGCGCGATCTGCGCTCCAGCTTCGTCATCGCGGTGCGCAAGCCGCCGGGCCCCTTGCCGCTCGACCATCTGGAAGCCGCGGCTGCCGGCGGCGCCCAGGAGCCCTAGCGGGCAGGACTAGGGAACGCGGCGGAAAGAGCTTTCACCGCACTTCGCAT
>DATEDK010000148.1:0-11143 GCA_035281685.1 Kiloniellales bacterium
CCAGGCGGTCCGCTGCGGTCAGCAACAGCCGTTCGCCCTGCAGCAGAAAGACGCTCGCGCTCTCCGAGCTGCAGAGCTCGCGCGCCGTCTGGCAGATGGTGTCGAGCACGGGCTGGAGGTCGAACTTCGACCGGCTGATGACCCCCAGCACCTCGCTGGTCGCCGTCTGCCGCTCGAGCGCCTCCGTCAGGTCGCGCGTGCGCGCCTGCACCTCCTCGAAGAGGCGCGTGTTCTCGATCGCGATCACCGCCTGATCGGCGAAGGTGGTGACCAGCTCGATCTGCCGCTTGTCGAAGGGTGCCACCGTATAGCGGTGCAGCACGATCACGCCGACCGGCTCGCCGTCGCGCAGCAGCGGCACGCCCAACAGCGTGCGGAACTTGCCCACCGCGATCGATGCCGCCCAGGTGAAGTCGGGATCGTCACGAATGTCGTGGATATGCACCGTGCGGCGGTCCACCACCGCCCGCCCGGCCGCCGAACCTCGGTCGAGCACTATGGGATTCTCTTGCAGGAACGCCTCGAAGCTCGGATCCAGGCGGTCCGCTGCGGTCAGCAACAGCCGTTCGCCCTGCAGCAGAAAGACGCTCGCGCTCTCCGAGCTGCAGAGCTCGCGCGCCGTCTGGCAGATGGTGTCGAGCACGGGCTGGATGTCGAACTTCGACCGGCTGATGACCGACAGCACCTCGCTGGTTGCGGTCTGCCGCTCCAGCGCCTCCGTCAAGTCGCGCGTGCGCGCCTGCACCTCCTCGAAGAGGCGCGTGTTCTCGATGGCGATCACCGCCTGGTCGGCGAAGGTGGTGACCAGCTCGATCTGGCTGTCGGTGAACGGCCGCACTTCGGTGCGACGAATGGCGAGAACGCCGATCGCCTCTTCCCGCCGCAAGAGGGGCACCGACAGAATGGTCCGATGGCCAAACTGAAGCGCGAGCGCCTGGCCGTCCGGGAACTCATCGCCGGCAGAAGTGAGGTCGTGCACATGCACCGGCTTGCAATCCACGAGGGCGCGCCCGGCCGTCCAGTCGCGGGAAATGGGTCTGCTCGTGAAGGCGACTGGTATGGGGCCGTGATGAGCCTTGCGGTGGAGTGCGTCCCCGACCTTCAGGAGAAGCACCGCATCGTAGGCATCGCAGAGGCTTGCAGCGGACTCGACAAGGGTGTCGAGGACTGCCTGGAGATCGAAGGCCGAGCGGCTGATCGCCTTGAGCACGTCGGCAGTCGCGGCCTGCTGCCGTCGCGCATCCTCGAGCTCGCGCCTGAGGCGGGCGATCTCTTCCTGCTCGGAATTGGCAACGAGCGTACCGCTGGCGCGCTCATCCGGTTTGGCGGAGGCGCCGCGCAGGTCACCTTGGTGGGCCCTGGTCATTGCGCTGGGCAAATCCGATCCGTCACGCCCACCGCATAGGACAGGCGGCGCCCAGAGCGTGTCAATTGCGGACCGTTCGAGGGCTGGGGCCGGACCCTGCAGTCCGGCCATGACCCCTTGAAAGCACTCAGCCTTTGACGGGCGTGTAGGCCTTGCCGACCGCCTGCGCCTTCTTCATCGCCCTGACGGCCTCGGGATAGGACATCAGTACCGTGGTCCTGCCGGCGGAGAGCGAGCCGCCGGCGGCGACGGCCATCGACTGGGCCGCCACCGACTCGTTGTCCGGATACTCGACCAGAGCCACGACATCGTAGTCGCCGAAGGCGAAGAACAGGTGATGCAGCTTGCCGCCGGCCGCCTCCACAGTCTTGCGGACGATCTCGGTGCGATCCGTCGGCTTCTCGACGAGACGCTTGAACGCGTCGACGGTATATTTGCCCTCGAAGAGATACATCGGCATGACGTTGCCTCCCCTGTTCGCCGGTTTTGACGAAGTGCCTCGGCAGCGTCCGGTGCCGCCACGCCGTCTGCCGACCGGGCACCCTTGCGCGGCCAGCCTGCGCCCTTTGCGGAGCAGGCTCAAGCGGCAACCGGCAGTGGCTTCTAGGCCAGCGCGACGAGCATCACCGCCATCAGCAGCGCGAGCGCGGCCGTGAGCAGGCGGTGGTCGAGGCCCTCCTTGCCTCGCCGCTCCGCGCCGCCCAGGTCGCTGCGCCGCGCCAACAGCGTGGTTGCGCAGGCCGAAGGCCGGCCAGCCGCGCTGACCAGAACCATGACGACAAAGGCGAAAACGAACATGGCGACCGCCGCGTAGGTGAAATGGACGGCTGGCAAGCCGGCCGCCGCCCAGAGGCCGGTCACCTCCTTGGCCAGGAACAGCAAGAGCCCCAGCGCAACGCCGCCGAGCAGCGCCCAGAAGGCACCGGCCGCATTCAGCCGGCGCCAAAACAGCCCGCCAAGGTAGACCGCGACCACCGGCGGCACGATGTAGGCGAGCGTGGCCTGGAAATACTGAAACAGTGAGCCGAAGCGTTCGATCACCGGCGCGTAGAGCGCGGCGAGCACGATCAGCACCGCCGTACAGACCCGTCCGACGCGCAGCAGAGCGCGGTCGGAGATACGCGGACTGAGCGGCCGGACGAAGTCCATGGTCACCAGCGAGGCGGCAGCGTTCAGCGCGCTGTCCAGGCTCGACATGATGGCGGCTACCAGCGCCGTCAGGATCAGCCCGCGCAGTCCCTCGGGCAACAGCAGGGCGGCCAGCGCCGGAAAGGCCTGGTCCGGACTCTCGAGATCGGGCAGCAGCACGATGGCGATCATGCCGGGCAGAATCATCAGAAAGAGATTCGGCAGCTTCAGCAGGCCGCCGAAGAGCGCGCCGCGACGGCCCTGATCGAGCGAGCGCGCGGCCAATGCCCGCTGCACGAAGTACTGGTTGAGGCTCCAGTAGTAGAAGCCGAGCAGCACCACGCCGGCGATACCCGGCCAAGGCAGGAAGCCGTCGGCGGCAGACTTGAAGAGCGCGGTCTTCGTCTCGTCGAGCGAGACCATGAGCGCGCTCCAGCCGCCTGCCTCACCGAGGCCGAAGAGGAAGATGAGCGCCGCGCCGAGAATGATCAGCACGGCCTGCAGAGCATCGGTCACCACCACCGAGCGCAGCCCGCCGAAGAGCGTGTAGGCGCCGGTCAGCAGCGCCATCGTGGCGCTGGCCTCCCAGAGGCCGACAGCGGGGAACAGCGTGCTGACCACGACACCGCCGGCATAGATCGCGCCGGCCATGTCGATGAAGATGAGCGTCACGATGGTCAAGCCGGCATAGGCCCAGCGCGAGCGCCGGTCGAAGCGCGCCTCGAGATACTCCGGCACGGTGAAGATGCGCGCCCGCAGGAAGGTCGGCAGCATCACCAGCGCGAAGACGATCAGCACGAGTGTCGCCGTCCACTCGTAATTGAAGACGACCATGCCCTCCTGGTAGGAGGCACCCATGAGGCCGACGAAGCTCGCCCCCGACATGTTCGAGGCATAGAGGGAAAGGCCGATCAGATACCAGGGCAGGTTACGGCCGGCGAGGAAGTAGTCGGTCGCATTGCGCTCGCCGCGCCCAACCCAGAAGCCGAGCACCAGGACCGCCACGAGGTAGACGGCGATGACCAGCAGGTCGAGCCAGGTGAGTTCGATGATCGGCTCCCGGTAGGCTTGCCGCTTCGCGTGCCCCGGAGCCTAGACCAGCCTCCCGCAGGGCGCCAAAGCCCACGCCCTGGCGCAGCGGCCTTGAGGAAATTCTCGCCGAGTTCGCCGTGGCAACGCTCTGAGGAGGTTTCTGCGAGTTCCTCAAGGTATGACTCCCCGGAAGCCGCGAAGCGGCTGTCCGGGGCCCATGGAACGGAATGAGCGGACGATTGGATACCGCGCTTGCCCGACGATGGGCCCCGGACGAGCGCTTCGCGCTTTCCGGGGAGTCATCCTCGACGTTTTGCCTTCGCAGAGATCGCGGAGGCACTGGCAAAGCCGCGCGCCGGCTGCTAGTCGAGCGGGATGTCGACTGCGTCAGCGATCACCATCCGGCCGGCGACCGCCGAGGACATCCCTGTCCTGCTGACGCTGATCCGGGCGCTTGCGCGCTACGAGAACGCCGAGGACAAGGTCGAGGCCGACGAGGCGATGCTGCGCGCCGAGGGCTTCGGCGAACGCCCGGCCTTCGAGGCGATCATCGCTTTCCTCGACGATCGCCCGGCCGGCTTCGCCCTCTTCTTCCACAACTTCTCGACCTGGGTCGGCCGGCGCGGCCTCTACGTCGAGGATCTCTTCGTCGAAGAGTGGGCGCGCGGGCGCCGGCTCGGCGAGCGGCTCCTGGCCGAGCTGGCGCGCATCGCCGTAGCGCGGGGCTGCCGACGGCTCGATCTCTCGGTGCTGAGCTGGAACCCGGCGCGCGCCTTCTACGAGCGCATCGGGCTTCGTCACCTCGACGAGTGGCTGCCTTACCGGATCGAGGGCGAGGGCTTGCAGGTGCTGGCGGCGAGGTCTCCGGCGACAGGCTGAGACTGGCCACGTGCTCGGGTCGACGCGAGCCGGCATCCATGGAATGCTACGCGCCCAAGAGGCAGCGCACGGGACCGGAGGATGGACGTAGGCGCGTGGCTCGCAACCCTCGGTCTCGGGGAGTATGAGGCTGCCTTCCGGGCGAACGCCATCGACTCCGAGGTGCTGAGCCAGCTCACCGTCGACGATCTCATCGAGCTGGGCGTCACCAGCATCGGCCACCGGCGAAAGCTGCTGTCCGCCATAGCGCGCCTCTCCGCCGCGCCCGCTCCTGCCCCGGCCACCGAGAAGCCGGCGCGCGAGAGCCTGCAGGGCGAGCGCCGCCAGGTAGCGGTGCTCTTCGCCGACCTCGTCGGTTACACGAGCCTTACCGAGCGTCTCGGCGCCGAGGCCATGCATGCCCTCCTCGATGCCTTCTTCCGCTGCGTGGATGCGGTGGTGGAGCGGATGGGCGGCCGCGTCGACAAGCACATCGGCGACTGCGTCATGGCGGTCTTCGGCGCACCGGTGGCCCACAGCAACGATGCGGAGCGGGCGGTGCTGTCAGCCCTGGAGATCCAGGCGGGGGTGCAGGCGCTGGCGGCCGAGCGCGACCAGGAGATCGCCGTGCACGTGGGCGTTACGATGGGCAGCGTGGTCGCCAGTTACATCGGCGCCGGGTCGTCCGCCGAGTATGCGATCACCGGCGAGTCGGTGAACCTCGCCTCGCGGCTGACCGCGGCCGCGGGCAGGGGTGAGATCCTCATCTCCGACGGCCTGTATCGCGCGCTCGGCGATCGCCTGCAGTGCGACCGCGCCACCGCGCTGTCAGTCAAAGGCTTCGCCAAGCCGGTCGATACCTGGCGATTGCTCGGACTGAAAACCGACCAGAGGCGGCGAGCGTTCGTGGGCCGGCGCAGCGAGGTGCGGCAGTTCGAAGCGATTCTGCACAGCTGCCTGGACGAAGGTGTCGGCCAGATCGCGCTGCTGCGCGGCGAAGCCGGCATCGGCAAGACTCGGCTCGGCGAGGAGTTCGAGCAACTGGCGCGCAGCGCCGGCTTCGGCTGCCACCGCGGCCTGGTCCTGGACTTCGGCGGCGAGACCGGCCGCGACGCCATTCGCATGGTGGTTCGGGACTTGCTGGCGATCGACCCGCAGGTTCGCGGCGAGGCGCTGGCGGTGGCAGCGCGGGAGGCGATCGCCAACCGCGAGGTGAGTCCGGAGCTCGAAGTGCACCTGAACAACCTGCTGGACGTCGCGCAGCCGGACTCGCTGCGGGTCGTCTATGACGCCATGGACAATCAGCGCCGGCAGGAAGGCCGGGGCCTCGCCATCGCACAGGCGATCCGCTGGGCCGCAACCGCCCGCCCCCGGCTGCTGATCGTGGAGGACGTGCATTGGGCCAAGCCGCCGCTGCTGCGTTCGCTTGCGCAGATGGCGCGTGCCGTGGCGCAGTGCCCGGCGATCCTGGTGATCACCACGCGCATGGAAGGCGACCCGCTGGACAAGGCTTGGCGTGCCGCAATCGGCCGAGCGCCACTCACCACGATCGACCTGGGTCCGCTGCGCGACGAAGATGCCAAGCAGCTCTGTGCGGCGGAGAGCATCGATCCTGCGGCGGCGGCCGAAATCGTCAGCCGGGCCGGCGGCAACCCGCTCTTCCTGCAACAGCTCGTGCTGCATGCCGGCGACGCCGACGCGGCGGCCGTACCCGGTACCGTGCAAAGCCTGGTGCAGGCCACCATCGATCAGCTCGGCGCGGCCGACAAGGCGACGATCCAAGCCGCTGCGGTCATCGGCCAGCGAATCGATGTCGAACTGCTCGGCTTCCTGACCGGCAAGGGCGGTGCGGTCCCGGCGGGCCTCATCGAGCGAGGTCTGCTGCGTTCGCACGGCCAAGAGTACCTGTTCGTGCACGCCCTGATCCGCGATGCGGTCTATCAGTCGCTGCTGCAGGCAACGCGCCGTGATCTGCATTTGCGTGCCGCTCAGTGGTTCGAGGCGCATGACAAGCGCCTCCACGCAGAGCACTTGGCGTCCGCGGACTCACCCCAGGCATCGGCAGCGTTCCTCGCGGCGGCAAACGAGGCGATCGGACGCTATCACTACGAAACCGCGCTTGGTCTGCTCGACCGGGGCCTGTCGCTCGCCAAGACGCCCGGCGACGAATGCGCGCTGCTGCTGCTGAAGGGCCAGACGCTGCAGGACCTAGGTCGGGCGCGCGAGGCGGAGCCGGTCTATCATCGCGCGCTCGCGGTGGCCGCGACTGGCATCGAACGATGCCAGGCGCTGATCGGACTGGCTGCGGTGAAGCGCCTGACCGACGACATCGACGGCGCTTTCGCCGATCTTGCACAAGCCGAGGCCGAGGCCGTCGCAGGCGGGCTCCTGGCCGAGCAGTCGCGCATCCATTTCCTGCGCGGCAACCTGCTGTTTCCGCGCGGCGACCTCGAGGGGTGCCTGCGCGAGCACGAGGCCGGATTGCGCTTTGCCCAGCTCGCGGGCCGTCCAGACCTGGAGGCGGCTGCGCTGGGCGGTCTGGGCGATGCCGAGTACGTGCGCGGGCGGATGGCGAGCGCTCGCAGGCGGCTGGAGCAATGCGTGGCGTTGGCCCATCGCCTGGGCCTGGGCCGCATCGAGGTCGCCAACCATGCGCAGGTGGCGCACGCGATGTTCTACACCGGACCGATGGAAGCGTTCCTGGCGACGGCGACGGAGGCGACGGAAGCGGCGAGCCGAGTCGGGCACATCCGCGCCGGCATCAATGCCCGCTTGGGCGTGATCATCGCGCTGCTCAACCTTGGCCGCTACGACGCCGCCCTGGCGGCGTTGGACAAGGTCGAGGAGATGATCCAGCGCTCCGGCATCGTGCGGTTCAGGCAGGCGTCCCTGATGTACCGTGGCCGCTTGCTCGGCGCACTGGGCAAGCGGGCCGAGGCTCGCTCAGTGCTGCAGGAGGGGCTCGCCTTCGCCGCGAGCAACGGCTTTGCCTTTCATGGCCCCTCGCTTGCCAGCGCGCTCGCCCTGGTGACCGACGATCGGAGCCGGGCGCTCGAACTTCTGGATCAAGCCGAGGCCGCGATCGCCAAGGGTTGCGTGGGTCACAATCAGTACCTGGTCTATGTCGACGGTCTGGACGTCAGCTTCCGGCTGAAGGATCGAACGATGCTGCAGCGCTACAGCGACCTTCTGGCCAACTTCCCGCCGGACGAAGAGGTCGCCTGGAGCCGTTTTCACGCGCTGCGTGGGCGGGCCTTGCTGGGGCGGTTGGAACAGCCCGGGCTGCCAGGGACCGAAGCGCTGCTACAGGAGGCACAGCAGTGCTGCCTCGCCCTCGACGCCCACCATCACCGCCTGTTCTGAGGGACCAGCGTCACTCCGCTAGAGCGTCTCGGCCATGGCCCTGGCGGCCGCCAGCTGCTCCTTCGTCATCTGCTTGGCGAGGTCGCGCGCGAGCGCGGCCGAGGCTTCACTGCCGAGGGCGGCCGCCTTCATCAACCAGGCCAGCGCCGTGACCGGGTCCGGTGCGCCGCCCAGCCGACCGTCGAGATGGAGCAGTCCCAGGCGCTCGGCGGCGGCCGCGATCCCGCCCGCGGACGCCCCGCGGTAGAAGGCCTCCGCAGCAGCCATATCAACCGGCCCGCCGATGCCGGTCTCGGCGAAAAGGCCGGCGTTGTAGGCCGCCGCGGCGATCCCCTGCTTCGCGGCCTCGCCGTACCAGTAGCGGGCGCCGCCCAGGTCGAGGACGCCGCCGATACCGGCCGCCAGGAGCTGGGCCAGGCGGAACTGGGCCTTGGCATGGCCGAGCTCGGCCGCCTTGGTGAAGGCCCTGACCGCGCCCCGCGGATCGGCCTGCATGCCGATGCCTTGTTCCTTGATGACGCCGATACGATACCAAGCCTCCGCGTCGCCCTGTTCGGCCAGGCGCTGCAGCCACTTGAGGTCGGTCTCGGCCGCCTGGATCGCCGCCGGCGACAAAGTCGTCGCAAAGAGGAGGAACGCCAGCACGGCGCTCCACTTCGCCAAGCCCATTCTGCCCCCCGGCAATCCTGGCGATGAAGTCGCAAGGACTCCGCAACGGGACTGTAACGGTTCTAGGCCTTGAGGTCGATGACCGTGCGCCCGCGCAGCTCGCCCTTGAGGATGGCCTTGCCGAGCCTCGGCAGATCCCCAAGCGAGGCGGTCGTCGTCATCGCGTCGAGCTTGGCCAGCGGCAGGTCACGGGCGATGCGCTGCCAGGCCTCCAGCCGCTCCTCCTTCGGCGACATGACCGAGTCGATGCCGAGGATCGAGACGCCGCGCAGCAGGAAGGGCAGCACGGTGGTGTTGAGCTGGTTGCCGCCGGCGAGGCCGACCGAGGCCACGGCGCTGCGGTACTTCATCTGGGTCAGAAGCCGCGCCAGCATGGTGCCGCCGACGCTGTCGACGGCCCCCGCCCAGCGCTCCTTGTCGAGCGGGCGGGTCGGCGCGTCGGCCAGCTCGCTGCGCGGCACGATCAGCTCGGCGCCGAGGTCCTTGAGGTAGGCCTCCTGCTCCGGCCGGCCGGTGACCGCGGCCACGTGAAAGCCGGCCTTCGCGAGCAGCGCAGTCGCGACCGACCCGACGCCGCCGGCGGCACCGGTCACCAGGACCTCGCCGCTCTCCGGCGTGAGGCCGTGCTTTTCCAGCGCCATCACCGCAAGCATGGCGGTGAAGCCCGCGGTGCCGATCGCCATGGCCTGCTTCAGGCTGAGCCCCTTGGGGAGCGGAACGAGCCAGCCGGCCTTGGCGCGCGCCTTCTGCGCATAGCCGCCCCAGTGCCACTCGCCGACGCGCCAGCCGGTCAGGATCACGTCGTCGCCGGGCTTCCAGTCCGGATGCGAGGACTGCAGCACCTTGCCGGCGTAGTCGACCCCCGCCACGTGCGGGTAGCTGCGCACCAGCCGGCCGAGGCCGTTCAGCACCATCCCGTCCTTGTAGTTCAGCGTGGAGAAGTGGACGTCGACCATGACCTCGCCCTCCTGCGGGATCTGGCTCTCGTCCAGCTCGGCAAGCCTGCCGGTGACCTTGCCATCGGCCTCTTCCAGCAAATGGGCCTTGAACATTTGTCCCTCCTGCCACGCTTCCGCCATCGCGGCCGGGAGACTAGGAGCGCCTCCGCGCCCGGTCCAGGGTGCCTAGCGGGAGACCACCATGCGGCTTGTGATTCTCGCCGGCGCGGTCGTGCTGGCACCCTTGCCGGCGGCGGCGGCGCTCGACCTCTGGGTCTGCGAGCCGGCCGAGCGCCTGGTCTGCGAAGCCGGCACGGGCTGTACCGCGGCGTCGCCCCAGATCGCGCAGGTGCAGATCATGCCGGTGACCGGTAGCATCGAGTTCTGCATCGCCGAGCAGTGCTACCAGGGCGTGCTGCAGCTCGAGAAGGAGGGCTGGCCCGACTACCGGGAGATGGGTACCGCCACCGTCGAGGCCTTGCCCCTTCCGCGCGCCTACACCCCCGGCGAGCCCTGGTTCGCTGCCTTCGACGAGACCCGCCGACGCTTCACCCTCAGCCTCCTCGGCCTGCAGAGCCAGGACACCACATGGTTCGACTGCCGGCCGTGGACAGAATGAGTGCGATGCGCAAGCTGGCTCTGACCTTTCTGCTTCTGCCTGGAACCGCGGCAGCGGAGCAGCCGGCCTTGCTCTGCGCGCCGACGTCCGAGGTCCATTGCGAGGGCAGCGCATGCGTGACGCTCGAGACTTCCGCCATGGAGGTCAGCTTCCAGCCGGAGCCGACGCCGCTCGAGGAGTGCCGCGCGCTGCGCTGCGAGTCCGCGCCGCCGCGGATCGCCCTCTGCGACCTCGCGATCTGCGGCTGGGGGACGGTGCATTACAACCGGCACGACCCCGACAGCGATGGCGTCTTCCGCACCGGCATCGCCTACATCGCGCCCGACCCGCCGCCTCGGCTCTACGCCTCCATGCACTTTGCGCTGGCCTACGACGCGTCGAGCGGCCGCCTGGCGCTCAGCCGCTTCGACGGTAACTCGCTGGAGACGGTCTGGCTCGATTGCCGTCCGCAGTGACTCAGGACCTGGCCCGCCTCGGTGCGACCTGCTGGAACTTGCGGCGGTAGGCGGCCGGCGTCAGACCGGCCTTGCGCTTGAAGATGCGGCGAAAGGAGGCTGGATCCTCGTAGCCGACGGTGGCCGCCACCTCCTCGATGCCGGCATCCTCCGATTCCAGCATCTGTTTCGCCTCCTCGACGCGCAACGCCTGCACGTAGTCCAGCGGCTGGTAGCCGGTCGCGGCCTGGAAGCGGCGCGCGAAGGTGCGCCCGTTCAGGCCCGAAAGCTCGATCATCCGCTGCACCGGGTTCGCGCCGGCGTAGTGGCTGGCAAGCCAGCTCTGGCACCGCTGGATGACCGCGTCGTCGGCACCCTGCGGCCGGCGCATCGCGGCATAGGGCAGCTGGCCGTTCTCGTCGTGCCCGGCCAGCAGGTGCACTTTCGCGGTCTGCACTGCCGCGCGATGGCCGCAGAAGCGCGCAATCAGATAGAGTGCGAGGTCCTGCCAGGCGGTGACCGCCGCCGCTGTCACGATGCGGTCCTGCTCCGCCCCCAGGCAGAGCACCGCCGGGGGCTCCAGGCGGACCGCCGGATAGCTCCGTCGGAAGAGCTCGGCATAGGCCCAGTGCGCCGCTGCCGGGCGGCCGTCAAGCAACCCTGCCTCCGCCAGCAGCAGCGAGCCCGAGCAGACCGCGCAGAGCAGTGCGCCGGAGGCATGCAGGCGCCGCAGCCA
>DATEDK010000149.1:0-5876 GCA_035281685.1 Kiloniellales bacterium
TGATCCGCCACTTCGAGTCCCTGCCAGGTCCCGGCCGTCGCAGCGCACCGGGTCCCGGGGGCTGGAAGCGCGGCGACCACCAGCTGGACCAGCTGCAGCCGCCCGCCGGGACGCTGCGGCCTGCCGCCGTGCTGGTGCCGATCCTGGCCAAGGAGGAGAGCGGGCCGACGCTGCTCCTGACCAGGCGCAACGCAAACCTGCGCGACCATGCCGGCCAGGTCTCCTTCCCGGGCGGCCGCATCTCGGCGGAGGACGCCTCGCCCGAGGAGGCGGCACTGCGCGAGGCCGAGGAGGAGATCGACCTCAAGCCCCGATCGGTGCGCCTCATCGGCCGGCTCGATACCTACGTGACCGGCACCGGCTTCGAGATCATCCCCGTGGTCGGCCTGGTGACGCCGCCGCTCAACTTGAAGATCGACCCCCGGGAAGTGGAGGAGGTCTTCGAGGTACCGCTCGCTTTCATCCTGCGCGCGGAGAACCGCCAGCTGATGAGCCGCGAGTTCAACGGCCGCCGCCGGCATTTCTACGCCTATCCCTTCGGCGACTACTTCATCTGGGGCGCCACGGCGGGGATGCTGAACAATCTCGCCGAGATCCTGTCCACCCTGGAATGGGCTTGAGGCCACGTGGGCCGCCTTCTCGTCCTGCTGATCGCGCTCGGCCTGCCGTTTGCGGCCTACTTCGCCTATCTCAAGCTGGCGCGCCGCAAGCAGGCGCTGGAGGCAGCGGGCCAACTCCCCGCCTGGCAGGCGCTGCCCTGGACCTGGCTGATCATCGCAAGCGTGCTGCTGCTGGTCGCCACACTGCTCCTACTGCGCTTCACCAACATCGATCCCGATGCCTGGATCGGCGGCGAGAGCCTGATCGGACGCTGAGTGGCAGCCGAACAGCCCCGCCTGCGGCCGCAGCCGTGGATGACCAGCCCGGAGACGCGGCGCCTCCTGGACGCACTGACCGCCGAGGGGACTCCGGCGCGCTTCGTCGGCGGCTGCGTGCGTGACGCCTGGCTCGATCGCCCGGTGAAGGACGTCGACATCGCTACGCCCTTGCCGCCGGGGGACGTGCTGTCGCGCCTCAAGGCCGCCGGCCTGGGCGCCGTGCCCACCGGCCTCGCGCACGGCACGGTGACCGCGATCGTCAACCACCGGCCCTACGAAATCACCACGCTGCGCCGCGACGTCGAAACCTTCGGCCGCCACGCGCGCGTCGAGTTCACCGACGACTGGGAGGCCGACGCGCGGCGGCGCGACCTCACCATCAACGCACTCTTCTGCGACGCCAAGGGCACGGTCTGGGATTACGTCGGCGGCGCGGCCGACCTCGCGGCCGGCCGCGTGCGATTCGTCGGCGAAGCGCACCGGCGCATCGAAGAGGACTACCTGCGCCTGCTGCGCTTCTTCCGCTTCCATGCGCACTACGGCAGGGGCGACCCCGATCCTGTGGGCCTGGCCGCCGCGACGGACTTGGCGCCGGAGCTCGCCCGCATCTCCGCCGAGCGCAAGCGCGACGAGCTCCTGAAGCTTTTGGCCGCCCCTGATCCCCTGCCGGTGCTGCGCATCATGGCGGCACAGGGCGTGCTGAGGCACGTGCTGCCGGAAGCGGGCGAGCCGGAGCTGGCGCGACTTGAGCGCCTGCTGGAGGTGCTGCCCGCCGCGCCGCCGCTGCTGCGGCTCGCCGCCCTGCTGCCGGAAGGGGCGGAGGCGGCGGCCGAGACGGCGCGGCGCCTCAGGCTCTCCAACGACGAGCGCGACAAGCTTGCCTTCCTGCGCGACGGCGCGACCGGGGCGCCCTTGATCGCCGACCGACTGGCTTTCCGACGCACCTTGCAGCGCCAGGGTTCGGGCGCGGTGCTGGCGCGCCTGCTGCTGATCGACGCCGAGCTCGACTTCCTGGCGACGGCCAAGGCGGAAGCCTCCAACTGGGCGCCGAAACCGCTGCCGATCCAGGGCGCCGACCTCATCGCCGCCGGCTTCCCGCCGGGCCCTGCCCTGGGCGAGACCCTGCGCCAGGTCGAGGACTGGTGGTTGATGGAAGACCGCCGGCCCGACCGCGCCGCCTGCCTGGCGAAGGCGAGGGAACTGGCGGGTTGACCGACAAAGGGCCCCTCACCCTGTCCCTCTCCCCCTTCGGGGGCGAGGGGACCCCTGGCCCGCTGTCAACGCTGCCGTCCCCTCGCACCGCGAAGCGGGGAGAGGGACAGGGTGAGGGGTGCTGGTCGGTTGCTTCCTCTCACCCTTGTCGCGAGCCTGTGATGCATCCTTGATTCGACGCCGGTCTGCCGTCGCGCCATGTCATCCGCGGGCCAGGGCACGACGTAGAAGGACTCCATGACCACCTCCCGCGCCGCCGCGGCGCAGCGCTCCGCCGCAATCCTGCGCGCAGCCGCCCTCGCGGTCCTCTTCCTGCCCTTCGCCTTCCTCGCGTCCGCTTGGATCGACGGCGAGCTTGCCGCACGGCCATGGGACACGCTCACGCACTGGAGCGGCCGCTGGGCGCTCTGGTTGCTGCTCTTGACGCTGGCCGTCACGCCGCTGCGCCGCATCGCCGAATGGCCGCGGCTGGTCCTGGCGCGCCGGCGGCTCGGCGTCGGTGCCGCCTGCTACGCCGGCTTCCATCTCTTCTGCTTCCTCGGCGTGCAAGGCTTCGACCTCGCCCGGACGGCGAGCGAGATCGTGCTGCGCGTCTATCTCGCGGTCGGCTTCTCGGCCTTCCTCATCCTGCTGGCGCTGGGGACGACCTCGACCGACCGGGCGCTGCGCTGGATGGGCGGCCCCGGCTGGCAGGCACTGCATCGCCTGGTCTATCCGGCGGCGCTCCTGGCGGTGCTGCACTTCTTCCTGCAGGCCAAGGCCGGTCCCTCCGAACCGGCGCTGCGCGGCGGCCTCCTGCTCTGGCTCCTGGCCTGGCGCGCGCAGTTCTGGCTGACCACCCGCAGCGGCGAGCGGCGCACTGTCGGTGCACTCGGCCTCGTCGTCCTGACGCTCGCTGTCGCGCTGAGCACGGCACTGCTCGAGGCGGCTTCGATCTCGCTGAAGGTCGGCGCGCCCTTCGAGCGCGTGCTGCTGGCGAACCTCTCCCTCGGCGTCGGCCTGCGCCCGGCCTGGATCGTGCTCGGGTCAGGCTTCGCGCTGGCGGCGCTCGCGCTTTGGCGCAGCCGCGCCAAGTCCGCGGTCAGGGCCAGGCAGCCAGCGGCGGCAGCGACATGAGAATCGCTTCCGGATTGCCGCCGGTCTGCAGGCCGAAACGCGTGCCGCGGTCGTAGACCAGGTTGAACTCGGCGTAGCGCCCGCGGCGGAAGAGCTGGTGCTGGCGCTCCGCCTCGCTCCAGCTCCGCTCCATGTGGCAGCGCACCAGTCTGGGATAGATGTCGAGGAAGGCCTCGCCGACCGCGCGGGTGAAGGCGAAGGTCGCTTCCCAGTCGCCCTCCAGATAATCGAAGAAGATGCCGCCGACGCCGCGCGGCTCGCCCCGGTGCCGGTTGAAGAAGTACTCGTCGCACCAGGCCTTGAAGCGCGCATGGTCGGCGACCGCGTGCGCGTCGCAGACCGCCTTCAGCCGCTCGTGAAACCAGAGGGTGTCGCGCTCGTCCGGCACGATCGGATTGAGGTCGATGCCGCCGCCGAACCACGACTTCGTGGTGACGATGTGGCGCGTGTTCATGTGGATCGGCGGCACGTGCGGCGAGCGCGGATGAATCACCAACGAGAGGCCGGAGGCCCAAAAGCGTGGATCTTCCGTGGCGCCCGGGATCTCCTTGGCGAAGCCGCCGGTGAACTCGCCCCAGACGGTGGAGACGTTGACCCCCGCCTTCTCGAAGACCCTGCCTTCGCTGAGCAGCCCCATGACGCCGCCGCCGCCGCCCGGGCGCTCCCAGGCCTTGCGCTGGAACCGTCCCCGCGGCCGGCCGGCCGGGTTCTGCAGCACCTCGTCCTCCAGGCCCTCCAGCGCCCCGCAGATGCGGTCGCGCAGCGCCTCGAACCAGGCCTGGGCCTTGCCCTTGCGATCCTCGAGCCCGCTCACGCCGCCTCCGGAAATCCGCCAGGAAAACCCTGCGTCTGTCGCAGTGCCTCGCCCACTACCATGGCTCCGGCGACCGCGACATTGAGCGAGCGCAAACCCGGCCGCAGCGGGATGCGCAGCCGCTCGTCGGCCGCGGCGTGCGCCCAGGCGGGAGCACCGGCCGACTCGGAGCCCAGCAGCAGGAGATCGTCCGGCCGATAGGCGAAGTCGAGGTAGGAGCGGCTCGCCTGCGTGGTCAGCAGGAGCGCGCGCCCGCTCCGTACGCGGCGGAAGGCCTCCCAGGTGGCGTGCTGCGCCCAGTCCGCCTTCGGCAGGTAGTCCAGGGCGGCGCGGGTCATCCGCCGGTCATCCAGGATGAACCCGGCCGGGCCGACGATGTCGAGGCCGACGCCAAGGCAGGCGGCCAGCCGCAGCAGGGTGCCGCAGTTCTGCGGAATGTCGGGTTCGATCAGGACAAGTCGCATGACTTGGCTTTTGCGTCGCGGCGGAATTTCCTCTATATCGCCACGGCCGCGCAAGGCGCGGCCGTTGGGGGCAGGTGTCACGGGGACTTGCGGCCTTGGGTCGCATGGCCGGTGGGGCCGCGGCCCGTAGCGTTGCGGGTGGGCATATATTCAGAGAAATCAGGTCAGAACCGCGGCAGGCGGCCCGTCGCTGCGACGTGATGCGAGCGTCACGGCGGGGCGGCCCGGCAAGGAGAGTGGAATGGCGGAGCAGGCTACCGGCGGTCACGCCGGTCACGGTCAGGGCAGCACCCGGCGCGACTTCCTATTCGTCGCCTCCGGGGCCGTCGCGGGCATGGGCGCGATCATCACCGCCTGGCCCATCATCGACTCGATGAACCCCTCGCAGGACGTGCTGGCGCTGGCCACCATCGAGGTCGACCTGGCCCCGGTCGCCGAGGGCTCGGCGCTCACCGTCATGTGGCGCGGCAAGCCGGTGTTCATCCGCCACCGCACCAAGGAGGAGATCGATGCCGCGCGCGCCGTCGACATTTCGGAGCTGCGCGATCCGCAGACCGACGAAGCGCGCGCGATCAAGCCGGAGTACCTCGTGATGGTCGGCGTCTGCACGCACCTCGGCTGCGTGCCGCAGGGCCAGAAGCAGGGTCAGCCGAAGGGCGAGTACGGCGGCTGGTTCTGCTCCTGCCACGGCTCGCAGTACGACACCTCCGGCCGCATCCGGAAGGGCCCTGCGCCGAAGAACCTCGAGGTGCCCGCCTACCACTATCTCGAGGATCTGCGCATCCGCGTCGGCGAGGCGCCGCCGGAGGGCACGACGACCGGCGAGGGAGCCAGCCACGGATGAACACGACCACTCCCGCCAAGCAGGGCGGCCTGATCAAGTGGATCGACCACCGCCTGCCGATCTTCACGCTGCTCGACCACTCGGTCGGCGCCGGCTACCCCACGCCGCGCAACCTCAGCTACTGGTGGAACTTCGGCTCGCTGGCCGGCCTCACGCTGGTCATCATGATCATCACTGGCGTCATGCTGGCGATGCAGTACACGCCGGAAACGACGATGGCCTTCGATTCCGTCGAGCGCATCATGCGCGACGTGAACTCGGGCTGGATGCTGCGCTACATCCACATGAACGGCGCCAGCTTCTTCTTCATCGTCGTCTACATCCACATCTTCCGCGGGCTCTACTACGGCTCGTTCAAGCCGCCGCGCGAGATGGTGTGGATGATGGGCGTGCTGATCCTGCTGTTGATGATGGCCACCGCCTTCATGGGTTACGTGCTGCCCTGGGGCCAGATGTCCTTCTGGGGCGCCACGGTCATCGTCAACTTCTTCTCCGCGGTCCCCTGGGTCGGCGACTCGATCGTCACCTGGCTGCTCGGCGGCTTCGCG
>DATEDK010000150.1:0-4478 GCA_035281685.1 Kiloniellales bacterium
TTGGTCTTGCCCTTGTCGCTGCCCTTCTTGGCGCTTGGCCGCTTGCTGCCGGTCTTGCCTTCGGCCGGCTTCTCCGGCCCTTGGTAGTCGGCCAGGCCGTGGCTCAGGGCCGCGCAGGCAAGGCGCACGGTCTTCGGGATCTTCACCTTGGCGCCGCCGCGCTCACCCTTTTCGTAGTACTGCACGACGCGGCGCTTCAGGCCGAGCGCCTCGGCCGCCTCCTTTTGCGAGAACGACAAGGCCTTCCGCCATCGCTTGAAGTCCTGCGGTCGCATGGCGCCCCACCCCTCCTCAGGCCCCGGGCAAGCCCACGGGCGTGCGGGAGTATGGCCAAAGGGCCGCGGTTGCACCAGTGGCAACCGCCGCCGATGCTTTCATTCCCATAGTGCAACAAAGCCTCGTTCGGCGCACCGGGTGCGCCGCTGCGTCACTGCCCTGTCAGCTCGGCCGGCTTCATGGTCAGCCGCTGATAGGTGGCGGGGCTGATCTGGTAGACCCAGCCCCTGGTCTTCGCCTCGAGCGCGGCGGCGAAGGCCTCGGCCCCTTCCTTGCGTTCCGGCACGGGGCTGTGCTCTTCCGCCAGCCTGGCGGAGAGCCGCATCCAGGGCTGGCCGTCGATCTCGGCCAGCGTCATCAGCACCTCGATGCCGTCGAAGGAGACGACGTCGCTGTTGACGGTCTCCGCCGGGAAGGTCACGGCCGATGCCGCGGCGACGTCCTCGAAGGACAGCTGCTCCAGCAGCTGGGCCAGGTGGCGCAGCTGCGCCGGATCGGCCGGCGTGCCCGGGGGCAGTCCGGTCTCGACGCTGAGAAGCTGTGCGGCCGATTCGCGCTCGGCCAGCACGACCGTACCGTCGGGATGGGTGATGACGACCCGGCGCACGGTGTCGTCGGGCAGGGTGGTGATGCGCCGATCGACGAAGCCCAGCGGATCGCTCGGCAGGCTGACCGACCCGGCAGCGAGCCACGCCTGGGTCTCGTCCCCCAAGCGCACGTAGGTGCCGCCCTCGGTTTCGCCGACCAGACGGGCGACGGTACGGCCCACGAAGAGATCGGCCAGCACGCTGCCGTCGGTGGCCAGCACCTTCACCCGGCGCGAGCGCGCCTCGCGCGCGTCCAGCGGCTCGAGCTGCAGGCGGCGCAGCCTCTGGGGGTCGTCGGTCAGGCGCTCCGTCAGCTGGAGGCCGGCGAGCGCCGTCAGGAGCTGCGCGACGCTGTCCGCACTGGCGGGATAGCCATCCTTCGTGGCCAGCACCCACGCAGGCTCGGCCTCGCCGTCCACGCCGCGGCGCTCCAGCCGATAGCTGCCCCCGGCGCTCTCGACCTCGATCGCTGCCGGCTCGACGCCGCGCTCGGCCAGTTTGGGCAGTGCCGGGACCGCCGAGGCGGTGGCAATCGTCGCCACGGGATTGAGGAGGGTGGCAGCGGCCGCGCCGGCGACCGCCAGCACGGTCACGATCAGCAGCAGGAGAAAGGAGCGGGGCTGCATGGGCTCACCTCCGCGGTGCGGGCGCCAGCGCGCGCCGGCGGCGCACCACGGCGACGCCAAGGCCGATCAGCGCCACCAGCGCCGGCACGGCGGCGATGTTCAGAAGCTGCAGGCGTCCGACCAGGTTTTCGAGATCCTCGCGCAGGCCGCGCTGCACCTCGCGCAGCTCGCGCCGCGACTCGAGCAGCTGGACGCGCAGTTCCTCCAGTGCCGCCTCCTGCTCGGGCGTGAGTACCAGCCCGCCCTCGGCCGTGTCCTCGATCTCGCCGATCTTCTTCTCCGCTTCGTGGATGCGCTCGACCAGCTCGGCCTCGCGCTGACGGAAGCGCAGCTCCGCCTCGCGGTTCATCTCCTCGATCACCACGAAAGGGCGGTCGATCAGGCCGCGGCCGCGCAGCGAGGCAAGCCCGCCGCGGCCGGCCAATGCCTCCAGCGCGTTCAGCACCAGGTCGGCGTTGTTGGCGATCGGCACCACCCCGCCGCCGCTCTGGCTCTGCGAGAGCCAGATCTGGTCGTAGAGGAAGTCGCTGTCGGCGACGGCCACGATCTGGATCGGTGCCGCTGACTGCGGCAGATGCAACCTCTCCAGGTTCGCGAAATCGACCGCCGGGTCGTCCCGCAGCGCTTCCGGCACCGCCTCGCCATAGACGCTTCCCACCTCGCCGGTGACGCGGGCGGCCAGCACAAGCGAACCCTCCGGGCGATAGGCGGCAAGCAAGGCGACGGGGTCCGGCTGGCTCGCGATCATCTCGACCGGGATGCGCATGCCGAGCGGCGAGGTGGTGATGAGCGGCTCGATGGTCGTGGTCGCGTCGGGCGCGGCCTCGATCGTGCCGATGGTGTTGAAGTTGATCAGCGAGAGCTCAGCCACCAGGGGGTCGTTCCTGGCGAAGCGCTCCCGGTCCAGCGTCAGCCAGACCACGTAGTCGGTCACCACCTGCCGACCCTGCGACTGCGCGATGACCCGCCGGGCCGACTGGCGATCGCCGGCGACCAGGCCTTCGGGCACCGCGAAACCCCAGGCGGCGAAGAGAGGCGCGATGTCGTCGAGATCCGCCATCCCGGGGGGCATCAGCTGCTGCTGCGCCAGGGCTGCCTCGCGCTCCGAGAAAGGATCGACGAAGATCAGCAGCGGGCGGCCCGAAAGCACGTACTGGTCGACGGCATAGAGCTCCGCCGGCGACAGCCCCTCCGGCTGCGTCAGCATCAGCACCTCGATGTCGTCGGCGATCCGTCCGTTGCCCGCCTCGGCGACGGTGACCTCGTAGAACTCCTGCATGAGGCTGAACAGCAGCTGCGGCCGGTAGCCGGTCGACTGGTCGCCGGAGAGGGTCGCGCGGCCGAGCAGCGCGACCTTCGGCTTCTCCGGATGCGCCAGCTCGCTGATCACCCGGGCGAGGTCGTACTCCAGGAACGGCGCGCGTTCGAGCGAAAAGAAACCGATGGTCTCCTGGTCGTCGGTGGCGTTGCGACCCGACAGGCCGAAATAGACCAGCTCGCCCGACTCCTCGCCCAGCGACAGCCCCTGCACGCCGTTCGCGACGGCCAGATCCTCCTCGGGTGAGAAGGGCTTGGGATCGTAGACCTCGAAGGCGAGCTTGCCGCCGGAGAGACGCGAGAGGCGCTCGATCAGCGCGGTCACGCGGGTCGCGTGCGCCGCATAGGCGGGATTGAGATCGGTCAGCAGGCTGGAGAGGAAGAGGCGCAGCCGGATCGGCTGGTCCAGCGAGCGCACCAGCTCGATGGTGGCGGGGGAGAGGGTGAAGCGGCGGTCCTGGGTCAGGTCGATGCTGGCGCTGGGCACGCGCGAGACCAGCAGGTTGACCGCCAGGAAGAGCACGACCGCCAGCAGGATCCCGACGCGGGCAAGCAGGCGGCGGCTGCGGCTGACGAAAGGATTGCGCAAGGTTCAGCTCGCCTTCTTCAACTCGACGATCAGCGTGTTGGCGATCAGCGCCGCCACGATGAGCGACAGGAAGAACGCGACGTCCTTCACCTCGATCACGCCCTGCGAAAGCGACTGGAAGTGCGTCTGGAAGGAGAGGCCGGCCACCGCCGAGGCCAGCTCGAGCGGCAGGAAGGACGACAGGAAGCGCTGCACCACCTCGACGCCGGCCATCAGCAACAGGAAGGAGACGCTGGCCGCCAACACGAAGGCGATCACCTGGTTGCGCGTCAGCGCCGAGAGCGCGGAGCCGACCGCGAGATAGCCTCCCGCCATCAGCCAGGAGCCGAGATAGGCCGCGCCGATGACGCCGTGATCCGGCTCGCCCAGCCAGCCGACGGTGATCCAGACCGGGAAGGTCAGCGCCAGCGCGATGCCGGCAAAGATCCAGGCCGCGAGGAACTTGCCGATCACCGCTTGTCCCGCGGTCAGCGGCAGGGTCATCAGGAACTCCATCGTCCCGCTCTTGCGCTCCTCCGCCCAGAGCCGCATGGCGAGCGCCGGCACGAGGAAGAGGTAGAGCCAGGGATGGAACAGGAAGAAGGCCTCCAGGTCGGCCTGGCCGCGCTCGAAGAAGCCGCCGACGTAGAAGGTGAGCGCGCCGGAGAGGGCGAGGAAGATGACGATGAAGACGTAGGCGAGCGGGCTCGCGAAATAGGCCACGAGCTCGCGCCGGGTCACGATCAGCGCGTTAAGCATCGGCCGTTTCCGGCAGGGTCAGCCGGCGGAAGACCTCGTCCGGGCGCGCCGTGGCGAACAGCACGGAAGGCTGCGCGTCGGCGATGATGCGGCCGCGCGCGACGATGATGGCGCGCGTGCAGACCGCCTCCACCTCCTCCAGGATGTGCGTCGAGATGACGATCGCCTTGTCGGGCGCTATCAGCTCCAGCAGCGAGCGCACCTCGTGCTTCTGGTTCGGATCGAGACCGTCGGTGGGTTCGTCCAGGATCAGCACCGGCGGGTCGTGAATCAGCGCCTGCGCCAGCCCGACACGCCGCTTGAAGCCTTTGGAAAGCGCGTCGATCGGACGATGCCAGACCTCCG
>DATEDK010000151.1:0-7620 GCA_035281685.1 Kiloniellales bacterium
GCTTTCCGGGGAGTCAATCAGCTGTTATTGCTGGCCAATGGATGCCGCTCTAGCACCTTGGCGCGGATTCAACCCCCGAGGGCTTGCAGCGCCCGGTCGAAGCAGGTGCGGCGATAGTCGTTGTAGCGGGCCGCCGCGGCCTCGCTTCCGGCAAGCGAGTTGCTCTCCCGCGCCAGCGTTGTGAGCGCTGCGGCGAAGTCGGCGTCCGAGCTGCAGAGACTGCCCAGTTCGAAGCGCTCGACCTCGGCGGAGAAGCCGCAGCCGGCGCTGGCCAGCACGACGTGCCCGTGATTGGCCGCCTCGAACAGCATCGAGGAGCCGCGCGTCCTGTAGTCCTCGGCCCGATAGGGCAGCAGCGTGATGTCCAGGCCGGCAAGCGTGGCTGCGAGCTCAAGTTCGCTCAGGTCATCCGCCACCACCTGCACCCCTTCGGGGACCAGCAGGTCGCCGGTGCCAAGGCGAGGCGCCTGGCCGACGAAGCGCAAGCGGCCGCGCACATCGTCCGGCAGGGCCTGCAGGATCGGCACCAGCCGGCGCGCACCCTGCTCGGCGCGGCGCAGCGACACGAGGCTGACGCCGAGCGGACGAGCGCCGCGGGGGCCCGGCGTGGCCCGATCCGGCGGCGTCGGCAGCAACAGGACCGGAACACCGGCACGGCGCTGTAGCCTCGCGGCCCAGGGTTCCACCTCCGTTGCGATCACGATTCGGTAGCCACGGCCCTGCAAGACCGCGATCCGGCGCAACAGGGCCTTCAGCCGCTCGTAGGGCCGGTAGAGGCCTTCCGACTCCAGGATGTTGAGGAAACGCAGCAGCACCGCCGGTGCCTCGGCGGGCGGGCGCCGCTGCAGCCAGGAGAGCAGCCCGCCGCTGGCGTAGAGATCGGCGGTCGGCAGCACGATGACATCGCGCTGCGCCAGGCCAAGGCGATCGAGTTCCGGTGCGAGCGCGCCGGCGAAGAGCGCAGCGATCTGCCGGTCGGCGCGCGGCAGCCGCACAAGATTGGCAAGATGCTGACGACGCTCGCCCCGGTGCCGCTCGACGATGGCATGAAGGCGGGGGTCCAGAGGGTGCTGCGGCGCGCCGGCGGCCAGCCCGTAGCGCCGCGCGTAGGGGTAGGGCAGCACGCGTTCGACCGCCGCCTCCTCGCCCGGAAAAGCGGCCTCGCCGTGACGCGGGATCATGTAGCGCGCAGCGAAGCCTCGCGCCTCGAAGGCACGCGCGAAAAGCCGGCAGGCACGTGGGTTGTGGCTGCCGGCAATGGCGCAGCTCGCGTCGAGCAGGAGTACCCGACGCTGCTGCACGAACGAGAGGCTGGGCGCCGCCTAGGCGGCGGGCTTGGTGAAGATGCTGCGCTCGGTCAGGAGCTGTCCCAGCTCGCCCGTCTGGTACATCTCGCGGACGATGTCGCAGCCGCCGACGAACTCGCCCTTCACGTAGAACTGCGGGATCGTCGGCCACTGCGTGAAGTCCTTGATGCCCTGGCGGATGCCCGGGTCCTGCAGCACGTCGATGCCCTTGAACTTCACGCCGAGCTGGTTCAGCACCTGCACGACGGCGGCGGAGAAGCCGCACTGCGGGAAGACCGGCGTGCCCTTCATGAAGAGCACGACGTCGTTGTCGGTGATCTCCTTGCGGATCCGCTCGGCGACCGTGGCGTCCATCACTTCGATCCTTTCCTTCAGTCCTTCGGCGCGCTGGTCTGCAGGGCCAGCGCATGCAACTCGTTGCCCATCCGGCCCTTCAGCGCCTGGTAGACCATCTGGTGCTGCTGCACCCGGCTCTTGCCCTTGAACGTGCTGGAGACGACGTAGGCGGCGTAGTGGTCGCCGTCGCCCCGCAAATCCTCGATGGTGACCTGCGCATCCGGCAGCGCGGCTTTGATCAGGGCCTCGATCTCGCCGGGATTCATCGCCATCGATCGCCCTCCTACAGGACCTCGCCGGCCATGAAGCCCGGCAGCCAGCTTTCACGCGCCGTGCTCAGCTCGGCCAGCGATATGGCCCCGCCGCCGGGCAAGGTCAACGCATCGCCGCCGGTGGCGCCGATCCGCTGGGCGGGCACGCCGGCCATCCGCGCGGCCTCCAGCAGGGCCTCGGGCTCGCCGGTCGCGACAAGGTAGCGCCCCTGGTCCTCGCCGAAAAGCCAGCCATGCACCGGCGGGCCGCCCTGGACCGGCTCCAGGACGAGACCCGTGCCGCCCGCCAGCGCCATCTCGGCCGCGGCGACCGCAAGGCCGCCGTCCGAGAGATCGTGGCAGGCGCTGACACGGCCGTCGCGAATCGCGCTCCGCACGAACTCGCCGTTGCGGCGCTCGGCCGCAAGGTCGACCGGCGGCGGCGCGCCGTCCTCCCGGCCGCAGAGCTCGCGCAGGTAGAGGGATTGGCCGAGGTGGCCCCGGGTCTCGCCCAGCAGCACCAGGGTCTCGCCGGGGCCGACCGCGATCGCGGCGCGCCGTGTCAGGTCGTCGATCAGCCCGACGCCGCCGACCACCGGTGTCGGCAGGATCGCCTGGCCGGAGGTCTCGTTGTAGAGCGAGACGTTGCCGGAGACGACCGGGAAGTCGAGCGCGCGGCAGGCCTCGCCCATGCCCTGGATGGCGCCGACCAGCTGGCCCATGATCTCGGGCCGCTGCGGGTTGCCGAAGTTGAGGTTGTCGGTGATCGCGAGCGGCTTGGCGCCGACCGCGTTCAAGTTGCGCCAGACCTCGGCCACCACCTGGCGGCCGCCCTCGACCGGATCGGCCTTGCAGTAACGCGGCGTGCAGTCGACGCTCATCGCCAGCGCGCGACCTTCCGGCGTTACCCGCACCACGGCCGCGTCGCCGCCCGGGCGCTCCACCGTGTCGGCCATGACCATGTGGTCGTATTGCTCCCAGATCCAGCGCCGGGAGCAGAGGTCAGGTGAGGCCAGGAGACGCCGCAGCGCCTCGACCGGCTCGACCGCCGGTACCTTGCCCAGTGCCTTCGACTTCGGCGTCGGGACCCAGGGACGGTCGTACTCGGGGGAGGCCTGGGCCAGCGGGTCGATCGGCAGTTCGCCGACCGTCTCGCCATGGAAGCGCAGCACCATGCGCCCGGTGTCGGTCAGCTTGCCGATGACGGCGAAGTCGAGGTCCCACTTTTCGAAGATGCGCCTGGCCAAGTCTTCGCGGCCCGGCCTCAGGATCATCAGCATGCGCTCCTGGCTCTCCGAGAGCATCATCTCGTAGGGCGTCATGCCGACCTCGCGGCATGGCACCTTGTCGAGCCAGAGCTCGACGCCGAGCCCGCCCTTCGAGGCCATCTCGAAGGAAGAGGAGGTGAGGCCGGCCGCACCCATGTCCTGGATCGCCTCGATGGCGTCGGTCGCCATCAGCTCCAGGCAAGCCTCGATCAGGAGCTTCTCGACGAAGGGATCGCCCACCTGCACGGTCGGGCGCTTCTCCTCGGTCTGCTCGTCGAAGCTTGCCGAGGCCATGGTGGCGCCGTGGATGCCGTCGCGTCCGGTCTTGGAGCCGACGTAGACGACGGGATTACCGACGCCCGCGGCCTTGGCGTAGAAGATCCTGTCGGTGCGCGCGATGCCGACGGTCATCGCGTTCACCAGGATGTTGCCGTTGTAGGCCGGGTGGAAGTTCACTTCGCCCGCGACCGTCGGCACGCCCACGCAGTTGCCGTAGCCGCCGATGCCGGCGACCACGCCCGCCAGCAGGTGGCGGGTCTTGGGATGCGTCGGATCGCCGAAGCGCAGCGCGTTCAGGTTCGCGATCGGCCGCGCGCCCATGGTGAAGACGTCGCGCAGGATGCCGCCGACGCCGGTCGCCGCCCCCTGGTAGGGCTCGATGAAGCTCGGGTGGTTGTGGCTCTCGATCTTGAAGATCGCCGCCAAGCCCCCGCCGATGTCGATGACGCCGGCGTTCTCACCCGGCCCCTGGATCACCCAGGGTGCCTTGGTCGGCAGGGTCTTCAGCCACTTCTTCGAGGACTTGTAGGAGCAGTGCTCCGACCACATGACCGAGAAGATCCCGAGCTCCAGCAGGTTCGGCCGCCGGCCCAGGATCTGCACCGCCAGGCCGAACTCCTCGGGCGTGAGACCATGCTCGGCGACGATCGCGTCGGTGATTTCAGGCTGCTGCGGCTGCACGGCGATCAGTTCGGCCGGACGATGGTCTGCTCTTCGTAGATCAGCCAGCGCCCGCCGGGCCCTGGTTGAACCAGCAGCTGGTAGGGGAAGGGCTCGCCGCTCTTCTGGCCGGTGCGCGTCGCCAGCACGCGCATGGCGGTGTCGCCCTCGGGGGAGATGATCACGTTCGAATAGACATACCACTCGCCGACGTGCGCCGCGGTCGGCAGATAGGACGCATAGAAGCCCTTCAGCTGCTTGCCGGTCATCTCGGTCTTGTAGCGCTTGTCGCCGCGCAGCTCGATGACGACGATGCGCGCGTCGTCGGCGTAGAGATCGATCAGCCCCATGTCGTAGCGCTGCTCGAGGTAGACCAGCTCGTCGAACAGCGCCTTCGCCGCTTCGTAGCGCTGGCGCTCGTCGAGCGCTTGGGCGGTCAGGCTAGGCAGCAGCAGGAGGCCGATCAGCAGAATGCGACGGATCACTGCAGCGCCCCCACCAGGCCGTCGAAGAAGGCACGGCCATCGGTGCCCCCGAGCGCGGGATCGGAGAGGCGCTCGGGGTGCGGCATCAGCCCCAGCACCGACTTGGTGGCGTTGAACACGCCGGCGATGTTGGAGAGCGAGCCGTTGGGGTTGGACTCGGGCGTGACGCTGCCGTCCGCCTCGCAGTAGCGGAAGGCGATGGAATCGCTGTCCTCCAGGCGCTTGCGCCCCACCTCGTCGATCACGTAGCAGCCGTCGTGGTGCGCGATCGGAATGCGGATGCGCTGGCCCTCTTCGTAGCCCGCGGTGAAGAGGCTCTGGCTGTTCTCGACGCGCAGCCACACGTCGCGGCAGACGAACTTCAGCGACTTGTTGCGCATCAAGGCACCCGGCAGCAGGCCCGTTTCGGTCAGGATCTGGAAGCCGTTGCAGATGCCGAGCACCGGCACGCCGGCCTCGGCCCGCCGCACGGTCTCGCGCATCGCCGGCGAGTGCGCCGCCATGGCGCCGCAGCGCAGGTAATCGCCGTAGGAAAAGCCGCCCGGCAGCACGATCAGGTCGACCTTCGGGAAGTCGGCGTCCTTGTGCCAGACCATCAGCGGCGCCTTGCCCGAGGCCTGCTCGAGCGCGCGGGCGACGTCGCGGTCGCAGTTGGAACCGGGGAAGACGATGACGGCGGATTGCATCTGGGTCAGCTACCCCGCGAGGTCGATGGAATAGGTCTCGATCACATCGTTGACCAGGAGCTTCTTGCACATCGCCTCGACGGAGCGCCGGGCCGCAGCCGGGTCCTTCTCCTCGAGATCGAGCTCGATGAGCTTGCCGGCGCGGACCTCGTCCACGCCATCGAAGCCCAAGTTTTTCAATGCGTTGCGGATCGCGACGCCCTGGGTATCGAGGACGCCGCGCTTCAGGGTCACCTGCACGCGGGCTTTCAAGGGCCGCTCCTGGCCTGGAGTCGAGGAGGCATTGGCGGGCGGAGACTACTGGCCGGGCGGCGCGCCTTCAACCGAGCCCTGCGGAGGGCTGCCCTGCGCCGCCTCACGCGACGTCGACCACCGACGCCATGCCCGACTCCTGGTGCTGCAGGACGTGGCAGTGGAGCATCCAGCGGCCCGGGTTGTCGGCCAGGAGGAGGGCCTCGGCCGAGCCCCTGGGGGCCAGCAAGAGACTGTCCGCCCAGCGCTCCCCGGTGACGGTCTCGCCGTTCTCCGCCAGCAACAGCATGTGCATCCCATGCAAGTGCAGCGGATGCCAGCGGTCGCTGTCGTTGCGCACGACCAGGTGGTAGCTGCGCCCGAGGGACAGCCTGAACAGCGGCTCGACTGCCTGTATCGTGCCGGGCTCGTGCGCCATCGCCTGGCCGTTGATGGTCCAGAGCGCGGCACCTTGATGCATGGCCTCGCTGCTGCCCATGCCATGCATCATGCCGCCGGCCAGTACAATCTCGAGACGCTCGGCTCGCGCCGGATCGGGCAGCGCCAGGGGATTGGCCCGCAGCAGCTGCAGGTCGCCGTCCGGAGCGATCGACTCGATGCTGCCCTCGTAAACGAGGCGCAGCAGCTCCGCCGGGTGCGCCGGATTGTAGTGATCGACCACCGGCAGGCTCTCGGCCGTGCCGTCGCAGCGGAGCAGCAGGTCGGCGCGCATGCCGGGCCCCAGCAGCAACGGCGCCGCGCCCAGCTCCCACGGCGTCGTCGGCTGACCGTCGCGCGCGAGCACCCAGGGGCGATGGCCCTCGAACGTCAGCGCCAGCACCCGCGCCGCGCAGGCATTGACCAGGCGCAGACGCAGCAGCTCGTTGCGCCGTACGGCAACGCTGTCCGCCGCGCTCCCGTTCAGCGTGACGAGATCGCCGACGCGGCCGTCGTGCGCCTGGTCGAAGGGGTCGTGGAAGTCGTCGATCACCTGTCCGTCGTCGCCAAGCCGCCAGTCGCCGAAGACCCAGAGCAGGTCGCGGTCGACCACCGGCGGCGATTTCTCGGTGACGATCAGCGGGCCATAGAGGCCGCGGCCGAGTTGGCTGCCGGTGTCGTAGTGCGGGTGGTACCAGAAGGTGCCGGCATCGGGCAGCGCGAAGCGATAGGTGAAGGTCTCGCCCGGCAGGATCGGCGGCTGCGTCAGTCCGGCCACGCCGTCCATCGCGTTCGGCAGCCTCACGCCATGCCAATGCACCGAGGTCGGGACGCCCAGCCGGTTCTCGGCCTCGACGACCAGCGTTGCATCCTGCGGCGCGGTCAGCAGCGGCCCCGGGACCTGGCCGTCATAGCCCCAGATGCGCGTCACCGGACCTTGGGGCAGCAGCTGCGCCTCGCCCTCGCGCAGCACCAGACGATAGTGAACCTCGTCCGCCGCGCGCGCCCGCGGCACAGCGAGAGGCGGCACGCCGAGCGCGACGAGCCCGAGACCGGCGGAGAGAAGAAAACGGCGGCGATCGAGCTTCAGTTCGCCCTCACTGCATCACCTTCGGACCCTCGAGATCGATCGGCCCGGCCTCCGGCAGGACGCCGAGGCGCCGCGCCACCTCCTGGTAGGCCTCCTCGACCTTGCCCAGGTCGCGGCGGAAGCGGTCCTTGTCGAGCTTCTCGTTGGTCTTCAAATCCCAGAGACGGCAGGAGTCGGGGCTGATCTCGTCGGCCACGACGATGCGCATCTCCTCGTTCTCCCAGAGCCGGCCGAACTCCAGCTTGAAGTCGACCAGACGCAGGCCGACGCCGCGGAAGAGGCCCTGGAGGTAGTCGTTCACCCGCAGCGCCAGGTGCAGGATGTCGTCGAGGTCCTGCGTGGTGGCCCAGCCGAAGGCGGTGATGTGCTCCTCGGAGATCAGGGGGTCGCCGAGCTCGTCCTTCTTGTAGAAGTACTCGACGATCGAGCGCGGCAACCCGGTGCCCTCCTCGACGTTGAAGCGCTTGGCGAAGGTGCCGGCGGCGACGTTGCGCACGACGACCTCCACTGGAATGATCTCCACTTCCTTCACCAGCTGCTCGCGCATGTTGAGACGGCGCACGAAGTGGGTCGGCACGCCGATCTCGCT
>DATEDK010000152.1:0-2469 GCA_035281685.1 Kiloniellales bacterium
TTCTCATTCTCGCCTTGCTGGCCGCGCTGCCGGCTCGGGCAGAGACCTCGACCGTGCTGACCGCGCTCGAGCAGATCCCGGCCGATCCGGCCCTCTGGGCAGAAGCGCGGATCGTCGACGTGGTCGACGTCGCAGCCTTGAAGCAGGTGTCCGGCGTGGCCCAGACGGTCCGCTTCACCGATTTCGCTGGCCACAAGCTGAGCGAACCGGACGAGCTCGCTGCGACTTCGCTGCTCTGGCGGCTGCAGAGCTCCGCGAACTTCGTGCAGTACGCGCTGACCGGCGCCGAAACCTGGCCGAAGACGCTCGGCGTCGACTTCTTCCAGCTCGACTGGTTCACCGAGGCCGGCACGCCGCCGCAGACGATCCTGCTGCTCGGCGGCGCGGCCCTGCCGCGCGGCGAAGGGCTGGTGGTGCTGCAGGGCGCTGGGCTGCAGCCGGTGCAGCGCCAGGGCGTGATCGCCTGGGCGAAGGGCGAGCAGGACAACGGCCAGGATCTGATGAGCCGGGACCCCGGCTTCCCCTTCTGGGGCTGGCTCGGCATGAGCGTGCGCCTCTTCCGCGGGGAGGACGCGCTGGTCGGCGCGAGGAGCTGGGTCAACTTCGATCTGGCGCTGGCGGTCGAACGGGGCGAGGCCGACAGCCTCGCCGACCTGCCGCGCTTCCGCCTCGCCGCCGAGGCGGCCGGCCATGCCGACTACTCCGCCGGCCCCATCCTGCAGATGACCTTCCTCGATCAGGCGCTGGGCGAAGGCCCGATCGCGCCGGACCCGCAGGGCCTGCCGCCCTACGACCTCCTCGCCTTCGCCGACCGCGAGGATGCGAGCGGTCACCAGCTGGTTCTGGTGCTGAGCTATGGCGCCGATGCCGAGACCGCGGCCGCGGTCGCCGCCCGGCTGCCCGACCGCTTCGCCGCCTATCGGGACAAGGGCGGCAAAGGCTTGGCCGAGCGCTTCCCGGGCCTCGGCGTCGAGACCACGGCGCTGGAAACGGACAACGGGGCCGCCGTCGTCGCCGTGCTCTCGTTGCCGCCCCTGCCGGTCGAGGCCGAGGGCAAGGTGCTGAACCGCTCGCCGCTCTACGGCCATTTCCTGCGCATGCTCTGGAACCGCGATCTGGGGTTCCTGGCGCCGCGCGCCTGAAGGAACCTTGCCCATCACGGGTGGATGCATATACATCTATCTCGTGGCCAAGGAGACACCGCAGCACGACTGCTTGTTCAATGCCGGCCGGCGGCTGTCCCGCCTGCTGAGCCAGGCCTATGAGCGACAGCTGGCGCCGAGCGGGCTGAAGGCGACGCAGTTCTCGCTGCTGGCGGCGCTGGCGACGCTCGGGCCGGAGGGTGCTTCGATCGCGCGCCTCGCCAGGGCGCTCGACCTGGAGGCCTCGACCTTCTCGCGCAACCTGAAGCCGCTGACCCGCGACGGCCTGGTGATCTTGACGCGGGGCGAGGACGCGCGCGTGCGCCATGTCAGCCTGACCGCCGCCGGCCGCGCGCGCTACGAGGCGGCACTGCCGCTCTGGCGCAAGGCGCAAAGCCACGTGCGCGAGGCCCTCGGCGGCAAGGCGCTTACGCGCCTCACCAAGCTGGTCCGCGAGGCCCGCGCCCTCTGAGTTCTGGGGCAGGTTGGTCGCTGCTGCCCGGCGTCCCGGAGCAGGGCTGGCCGCCGGGCTCCACCTTTCTCTTGACCACCGCGCGTGGGGGCCTTAGCTCCCGACCTTCGCGCGCTGCATCGGGCTTGGCGCGCCGTACCCCTGAGGGAGGCACGACGCGCCATGCGCAAGACCCCATTCTCCGGCCGCCTGCTGCTGCTCGGCTTCGGCTCCATCGGGCAGGGGGTCCTGCCGCTGCTGCTGAAGCACATCGAGCTCACGCCCGATCGCATCCAGATCGTCACCGCCGCCGAGGCCGGGCGCGCCATCGCCAAGGAATATGGCGTGCCGTTCCACGTCGAGGCGCTGACTCAGGCGAACTACCGCGACGTCCTCGACCGCTTTCTGAAGCGGGGCGATTTCCTCTTGAACCTCTCGGTCGACGTCTCCTCGCTCGACCTGATCACCTACTGCGCCGACAAGGACATCGGCTACCTCGACACCTGCATCGAGCCCTGGCCGGGCGGCTATACCGATCCTTCGCGCTCGCCCTCGGAGCGGTCGAACTACGGCCTCTGGTGGCGGTCGCGGCTGCTGAAGAAGAAGCTCGGCCGCGGCGCCCCTACCTCGGTCATGACGCATGGCGCCAATCCAGGGCTGGTCAGCCACTTCGTGAAGCAGGCGCTGCTCAACATCGCGAGCGACCTCGGCCGCAACGCGGCCCCGCCGAACGACCGCGCGGGCTGGGCCGAGCTGGCGCAGAGCCTGGGCGTCAAGGTGATCCACATCGCCGAGCGCGACACCCAGGTTTCGTCCAATCCCAAGCGCCCCGGCGAGTTCGTCAACACCTGGTCGATCGACGGCTTCATCTCCGAG
>DATEDK010000153.1:0-9207 GCA_035281685.1 Kiloniellales bacterium
TGCACGCCGCCGATGCCGCCGGTGGCGAAGAGCCGGATCCCGGCCGCCGCCGCGCAGATCATCGTGCCGGCCACCGTCGTGGCGCCGGGCTCGCGCTTGGCCAGCACGGCCGCGATGTCGCGGCGCGAAACCTTGGCGAACTCCTGGCCGCGCGCGAAGGCCTCCAGAAGCCCGTCGTCGAGGCCGATGTGCACCTCGCCCTGCCAAAGGCCGATCACCGCCGGCACGGCGCCGCGCGCACGGATCGCTCTCTGCTGGCGCTGCGCCAGCTCCAGGTTGGCGGGGTAGGGCAGCCCGTGCGCGATCGCGGTGGTCTCCAGCGCGACCACGGGACCGCCCGCCTCCAGGGCCTCGATGACCTCCGGGGCGATCCGCAGCGGCAGGGTCATGGCCGCTCCGGCAGGTGGGCGCGCAGCAGGGCGAGGCGCTCGCTAAGCGCCGCCGGCTTGTAGCGCCGGATCGGCACCTGGCCCCAGACCGGCTTCGGCCAGGCCGGGTCGTCGCGGAAGCGGGCGATGACGTGGATGTGCAGCTGCGCCACGACGTTGCCGAGCGCGGCGACATTCATCTTGTGCGCCCTCACGGCCGCCTTCAGCCGGCGCGAGGCCGTGGCGATCTCCAGCGATGCTTGCGGCCGGACGACCTCGCTGAGCTCGTCGAGGTCGCGCAGGCCGGGGCGGCGCGGCACCAGGATCAGCCAAGGGTAGTTGGCCTCGTCCATCAGCAGGACGCGGCAGAGCGGCCAGTCCATAACCTGGTGGGTGTCCTTGACCAGCGCGGGATCGAGGGCGAAATCCTCAACCATGAAAACCTCAGTCACGGGGGGCAAATCGGGGAGCCTGCCGGAGTCCTGGCTGAAAGTTAGCGCGGCGGGTCTGTGGTGCGAACCCGGCGGCTTCCACATCGATCCGCATCGGCCGGTGGACAAGGCCGTGCTGACCCATGGCCACAGCGACCATGCGCGCGCCGGCCATCGCAGGGTGCTGGCGACCGCGCCGACCCTGGCCATTCTGAAGTCGCGCTACGGCGACGCAGCCGCCGGCCAGGTCCAGGCGCTGGCCTACGGCGAAGAGGTCCGGATCGGCGAGGTCGGCGTCCGCCTGGTCCCGGCCGGGCACGTGCTGGGCAGCGCGCAGGCGGTCCTGGAGTACCGCGGCCAGCGCATCGTCGTCTCCGGCGACTTCAAGCGCCGGGCCGATCCGACCTGTCCGCCGTTCGAGCCCGTTGCCTGCGACGTCTTCGTGACCGAGGCGACCTTCGGCCTGCCGGTGTTCCGCCATCCGCACGATGCCGAGGAGATCGGCCGGCTGCTGCACTCTCTGGCGCTCTTTCCGGAGCGCACGCACCTGATCGGCGCCTACACGCTGGGCAAGGCGCAGCGCGTGATCGCGCTTCTGCGCCGGGCCGGCTTCGAGCGGCCGATCTACATCCACGGCGCGATGGAGAAGCTCTGCCGGCTCTACCAGGACTTCGGTGTCGACCTGGGCGAGCTGAGGCCCGCAACCGGCGCCCAGGGGAATCGATCGGGGGGCGAGCTGCCGGGCGAGATCGTGCTGGCGCCGCCCTCGGCCATCGCCGAGCGCTGGTCGCGCCGCTTCGCCGAGCCGGTGACCGCGGTCGCCTCGGGCTGGATGCGGGTGCGCGCCCGCGCGCGGCAAGCGCACGCCGAGCTGCCGCTGGTGATCTCCGACCACGCCGACTGGGACGAGCTCCTGCAGACCATGGTCGACGTCGCGGCGCCCGAGGTCTGGGTCACGCACGGCAACGAGGAAGCCCTGATGTATGCCGCCACGCGCCAGGGCCGCCGCGCCCGAGCGCTGGCCCTGATCGGCCGCGGCGAGGAGGACGAGACGGCGGCGGTGCCGGCGCAGAGTGGCGAGGCGACGCTGCTGTGACCCCCTTCGCGCATCTGCTCGACGCGCTCGCCTACATGTCCTCGCGCAACGGCAAGCTGAGGCTGATCGCCGACTATGTCGCGCATACGCCCGATCCCGCGCGCGGCTATGCGCTGGCGGCGCTGACCGGCGAGCTCTCCTTCGCCGCGGCCAAGCCGGCGGCGATCCGCGCGATGATCGAGGAGCGCGTCGATCCGATTCTGTTCCGCTGGTCCTACGACTATGTCGGCGATCTCGCGGAGACCGCGGCGCTGATCTGGCCTGTTGCCGACAGCCCAGGGTCGAACCGCCCGCCCAGCCTCGACTGGGTCGTGGAGCAGCTGGCCGAGGCGGAGCGCGGCCGGGTTCCGACGTTGCTTGCCGGCTGGCTCGACCAGCTCGATGCGACGGCGCGATGGGCACTCTTGAAATTGGTGACCGGCGCGCTGCGCGTCGGCGTCTCGGCGCGGCTCGCCAAGACGGCGCTCGCCCAGTGGTCGGGAGTCGAGATCTCCGAGATCGAGGAGATCTGGCCGGCGCTGCGTCCGCCCTATGTCGAGCTCTTCGCCTGGCTGGAGGGCAGGGCGGAGCGGCCGTCGGCCGAGGGACTCGCCGTGTTTCGTCCGCTGATGCTCTCGCAGTCTCTGGAAGAGAGCGAGCTCGAGAAGCTCGACGCGGCGGACTACCTCGCCGAGTGGAAGTGGGACGGCATCCGCGTGCAGCTCGCGGCCGCCCGCGAGGTCTGTCTCTTCTCGCGCAACGGCGATTCCATCGGGCCGGCCTTTCCGGAGATCACCAACGCCGCGGAGGGGCTCCTGGGCGTGCTCGACGGCGAGCTTCTGGTGCTGCGCGAGGGCGAGGTTGCGTCCTTCAACGACCTGCAGCAGCGCCTCAACCGCAAGACGCCGTCGACCAGGATGCTGGACGACTATCCGGCGCACATCCGCCTCTACGACGCGCTCGAGCTCGACGGCGAAGATCTGCGGCAACGGCCGCTGGTCGAGCGGCGCGCTGCGCTGGAGACCTGGTTCCGCGAGAAGCGGCCGCGGCGCATGGACCTCTCCCCGCTGATCCCCTTCGCCAGTTGGGCCGAGCTCGCCGAGCTGCGCGCCAACGCCCGCGCCGAGGGCATCGAGGGGCTGATGCTGAAGCGGCGCGACAGCCTCTACGTTGCCGGCCGCCCGAAGGGCCCCTGGTTCAAGTGGAAGCGCGACGCGCTGACCCTCGACACCGTGCTGATGTACGCACAGCGCGGTCACGGCAAGCGGTCCTCTTTCTACTCCGACTACACCTTCGGTGTCTGGCGCACCGGTGAGAACGGCGAGGAGCTGGTGCCGGTCGGCAAGGCCTACTCCGGCTTCACCGACGAAGAGCTGAAGCGGCTCGACAAGTGGGTGCGCGACAACACGATCGAGCGCTTCGGCCCGGTGCGCGCGGTCAGGCCGGGGCTGGTGCTGGAGGTCGCCTTCGACGCGGTGCAGCCCTCGACGCGGCACAAGTCGGGAGTATCGATGCGTTTCCCTCGGGTGCACCGTATCCGATGGGACAAGCCTGCGGCCGAAGCGGACCGGCTGGAGACCGTGCAGAAGCTGCTGTAAGTAAACCGACCGACACCCCTCACCCTGTCCCTCTCCCCCTTCGGGGGCGAGGGGACCCCTGGCCCGCCGTCAACGCTGCCGTCCCCTCGCCCCCGAAGGGGGAGAGGGACAGGGTAAGGGGCTTTTGGTTTCTGCTTACTCCGCTAAGCTGCCGCCTCCATCCTCAGACCAGCGCAGCCATGCACCACTATCCAGCGCCCGCTCTCGAAGCCTTCTCTCGCCGCGTGCTTGAGGCGCTCGGCTCCGCGCCGGCCGAGGCCGCGGTCGTGGCCGAGCACATGATCTCGGCCAACCTCGCCGGCCACGACAGCCACGGTATCCACCTGCTGCCGCGCTACGTCGACAACGTCCGCGCGGGCATCGCCCAACCGAACACCTCGGTCAAAGTCATCGACGACGAGGGTCCGATCCTGCGTTTCGACGGCGGCCAGGGCTTCGGCCAGCGGGTCGCGCTGGAGGCGACCAGGATCGCCGCGGAGCGCGCCAGGGCCCAGGGCGTCGCCATCTGGGCGCTGAAGCGGGCCATGCACATCGGCCGGGTCGGGCGCTACGGCGAGGAACTGGTGGGACTGGGCCTGGGCGGTCTCTTCTTCGTCAACGTCACCGGACACGATGCCTTCGTGGCGCCGCACGGCGGTCGCGATGCACGGCTCAGCACCAACCCGCTCTGCATCGCCGTGCCGGGCGATCCGCCGTTCATCCTCGACATGGCGACCTCGCAGATCGCGCACGGCAAGGCGGTCGTTGCGCGCGACAAAGGCTTGACGCTCGGGCCGGGTCTCGCGCTCGACGGCCGGGGCGAGGAGACGTGCGATCCCGGCGCCTATCTCGACGATCCGGGTGCGCTGCTCCCGGCAGGCCTGCACAAGGGCTACGGCCTGGCGCTCGCCTGCGAGCTGCTCGCGGGCGTCGTCGGCGGCGCCGGCATCCTCGACGAGCACCAGCCCAACGATCACGTCACGCGCAACAACATCTTCGCCGTCACCTTCCGGCCGGACCGCTTCGACGACCCCGCGGCGCAGCGCACGGCCATGGCGGACGTGCGCCGCTTCGTCACCGCCTCGCCGCCGCGCAATCCGGCCGAGCCGGTGATGATCCCGGGCGATCCCGAGCGGCGCGCGCGTGCCAAGCGCAGCGTCGAGGGCATCCCACTGCCGCAGCCCACGGTCGAGGCCCTGCTGGCGACCGCGGGCAGCCTGGGCCTGGGCGGTTCGGCCCTGCAGCCGCTGGCGATGTCGCGGGCCGGGTAGAGAGGGGCGCCCGCGCTCTTGCCTTCGGGCGGGGGCGCGGTGTCTCCTCGGCGCTCACTGGTTGCCCCCTTCGGATTGCCTGGCAAAGGCGGCTCGATGCTTTCCATCATCTGGCAGGTCTCCTCGGTCCTCGGCGGGACCGCGCTTCTCATGCTGGGGACCTCGCTGCTCGGCATCCTGCTGCCGCTGTCGCTGTCGCGTGCGGGCTTCTCCACCGAAACGGTCGGCTTCGTCATGGCCGCCTACTACGGCGGCCTCGTGCTGGGCGCGATCTACTGCATGCGCGTCATCGCGCGCATCGGCCATATCCGCGCCTATGCCTGCTTCGCCGCGATCACCTGCGCTGCGGTACTGGCGCATCCCATGTGGGTCGATCCCTTCTTCTGGATCTTCCTGCGCCTGGTCACCGGCTTCTGCCTGGCCGGCCTGTTCGCGGTGCTCGAGTCCTGGCTGAACCACAGCTCGGCGAACGAGACGCGCGGCCGTGTGCTCTCGATCTACCTGATGACCACCTACGTCTCGATCACCGGCGGGCAGCTGCTGGTGAACCTCTGGGATGCCTGGCAGTTCATGCCCTACATGGTGGGTGGCCTCGTGGTCTCGCTCTCCCTGGTGCCGGTGACGATGACGCACGCCGAGGCGCCCGACATCTCGCAGAGCGAGCACCTGTCCGCGCGCGAGCTCTTCCGCATCTCGCCGCTCGCGGTCGTGGGCTGCATCTCCTCGGGACTGGTGCTGGGCGGCTTCTACGGCATGGGCGCGATCTACGCCAAGCTGATCCAGTTCGACCAGTGGGGCGTGTCGGTCTTCCTCTCCTCCATGGTGGTCGGCGGCTTCCTGCTGCAGTTCCCGATCGGCCGCCTCTCCGACAAGCTCGACCGCCGCACGGTGATGGCCGTCTGCATGCTGCTGGCAACCGGCCTCTGCGCCGCCGCGATCTTCGTGCCGCGCTTCTCGGCGGAGATCTGGCCGATGGCGCTGATCGCCGCCCTTTGCGGCGGACCCTTCTCGGTGATCTATCCGCTCTCGACCGGCCAGGCCTACGACTACCTGCCGAAGGAGCGTTACGTCGCCGCCGCCGGCGGCCTGCTCTTGGCCTACGCGGTCGGCGCCACGGCCGGGCCGATCGTCGTCTCCTTCGTCATGGGGCACCTCGGCGCGCCCGCGTTCTTCGGCTTCTTCGCGCTGATCTGCGGGCTGCTCTGCCTCTTCGTGATCTATCGCATGCGCATGCGCACCGCGCTGCCGGCGGACCAGCAGGAGGTCTACCGCCAGGTGCCGGCCTACTCGCCGGTCGCCGCGGAACTGGACCCGCGCGCCACGCACAAGGGCGCGCCCGCCACCGAGGCACCCGCTGGCGGCAAGCCCGCGCCCGTCGCAGGGGAGCGTTGAGGATCGAGGGGCTGGACCCACTGGGGACCGCCCCCCAGCATGGCTGTCCCTGAGCTCGCCGGCGGTCCGATCCCTTGCGCCAGATCCTGCTTGCCATCCTCGCCGTCCTGCTCGGCAGCGTGATCATCAAGGTCGGCAATGCACTGCTCAGCCTGACCATCGTGCTCAACCTCGACGCAGCGGGTACGTCGAAGCAGCAGATCGGCTTCGTCGCCGCCAGCTTCATGGTCGGGTTCCTCGCGGGCGGTCTCTGCGCCCGGCGCGTCATCGGGCAGCTCGGCCACGTGCGCGCCTTCGCCGGCGTCACGTCGCTCTCCGCCATCATCACGCTGCTCTTTCCGTTGATCGAGAGTCCCTTCGCCTGGGTTCTGCTGCGCGCGCTCTACGGCTTCACCGGTGCCATCTCCTACGTCGTCTTCGAATCCTGGCTGAACGAGCGCGCGACCGTGGCGACCCGCGGCCGGGTGATGAGCGTCTACGCGTCGAGCAACTACCTGGCGCTGACCGTGGGGCAGCTCCTGGTCAACGTGACCGGGCCGGGCCCGCTCGCCTTCCAGCTCTGCGCCATGCTGGTGATGGCCGGGCTCATTCCGATGGTCAGCACCAGCCTGCCGCAGCCCGAGCTGAAGCAGGTGCAGCATCTCTCCATCGGCGCGCTTTATCGCCACTCGCCGCTGGCGGTCGTGGCGGTGACGGCCGGCGGGCTGATGAACGGCGGCGTCTTCGGACTGAATGCGCTCTTCGCCGAGGACATCGGGCTCAGCCTGTTGCAGATCTCGCTCTTCACCGGCGCCGGCGTGTTCGGCGCCTTTCTCTTCCTCTGGGTGGTCGGCCGCGTCTCCGACCGCTACGGCCGTCGCGCTGCGCTGGCCGGCGCGCTCGCCATCGTCGTGGTCACCTCCACGCTGCTGGCGGCCAGCGGCTGGCTCGGCTTCGGTTTCCCCGTGCTGCTCGCAATCGCGCTGATCCAGGGCGCGCCGCTGCTCTCGGTCTATCACTCCGCCGTCGCGCACGCCTACGACCGTCTGCCGCGCGAGCACTACGTGGCGGCCTCGGCCTCCTTCCAGATTTTCTTCTCCGTCGGATCGATCGTCGGGCCGATCATCTGCGGCTCGCTGATGGACATCGACGTGCACGCGCTCTGGATCTACGTCGGCAGTATCGCCGGTCTGCTGCTGCTGTTCCTCGCCTACCGCTGGATGGTGCGCCCGCAGGTCGTTCCGGACCCCAGCGCGCCGGCCGCGCCCTCGCCACCCCGCGAGGGCGTCACCGCCTAGGCGGCTTCCGGTCAGGGCCTTCTTCTGTTTCAATATTGCGTCCGCGTGGCCCGGCCACTGGCGCCACGGCCCCATGAAGCAACAAGGGTGCGCCCTGGAAGCACCCGGTCCGGCGCCGACGGCGGGCACGCCGGGCCCCAGAGGAAGGGAGACAAGCCTATGCAATTCAAGGTGCTCTGCGCCGCCAGTGTCCTTGCGCTGGCCGCGTTCTCAACGGGAGCGCAGGCGGCCGATCCCGAGTCCTGCAGAACCGTCCGCTTCTCGGACGTCGGCTGGACCGACATCCAGGCGACCACCGGCATCGCCACGGTGATCCTGGAAGGCTTGGGCTATGACCCTGAGGTCACGCTGCTCTCCGTGCCGGTGACCTATCAATCGCTGAAGAACAAGGACATCGACGTGTTCCTCGGCAACTGGATGCCGTCCATGGCGGCTGACGTGCAGCCCTTCCTCGACGACAAGTCCGTCGAGAACCTGACGACCAACCTGACCGGCGCCGGCTACGGCCTGGTGGTGCCGGCCTACGTGGCCGAGGCCGGGGTGAAGGACCTCTCCGACCTCTCGAAGCACGCCGACCAGTTCGACAAGAAGATTTACGGCATCGAGCCCGGCAACGACGGCAACCGTATCGTGCTCGGCATGATCGACGACCCGAAGAACAACCTCTCGGGCTGGGAGCTGGTCGAGTCCTCCGAGCAGGGCATGCTGGCGCAGGCGCAGAAGTCGATGGACGCCAAGGAGTTCATCGTCTTCCTCGGCTGGACCCCGCACCCGATCATGGGCGAGATGGGCCTGACCTACCTCACCGGCATGGGCGACACGGGCTTCGGCGAGGCGACGGTCATTACCAACGTGCGCGCCGGCTACGCGGCCGAGTGCCCGAACGTCGCCAAGCTGCTGAGCAACCTGAAGTTCGACCTCGCCATGGAAGGCGCCATCATGGACGCCATCCTGACGGACGGCGCGACCGCCGACGATGCGGCCACCGCGTGGCTGAAGGCCAACCCCGGCGCGCTCGACGCCTGGCTTGCGGGCGTCGAGACGATCGACGGCAAGAACGGCCTGGGCGCGGTCAGGGCGGACCTGGGCATCTAGCGTCTCCGGAGAGGCGGCGGCCGGGAGGGGGAGCCCGGCCGTCGTCGCTGAGGCTGCGGCCGTGAGGGGAGGGCGGAGCGATGGAAGACTGGCTGACCGGCTGGAAGATCCCGCTAGGGAAGTGGATCGACGCGGTCGTCAAAGGCTTCAACGATCTCTTCCGCGATCCGATCAACGCCTTCTCCAACGCCGTTGAGGGCACGGTCGATGCCACGGTGGCGGCAATTCAATGGTGTCCGCCCCTGCTCGTGATCGCGCTGATCGCGGCGCTTGCCTGGTGGCTGCAGCGCTCGTGGGTGCTGGTGATCGGCACCGTCCTGTCCCTGGCGCTGATCGTCAACCTCGGCTTCTGGGACGAGACCACGGCAACGCTGGCGCTGATCCTCTACGCGACGACCATCTCCATGCTGCTGGGCGTGCCGCTCGGCATCGCCGCGGCGCATCGGCCGTGGCTCTGGACCGCGCTCAGGCCGGTGCTCGACCTGATGCAGACCATTCCCACCTTCGTCTATCTGATCCCTGCCCTGGTGCTTTTCGGCCTGGGTTTCGTGCCCGGCCTGGTGGCGACGATCATCTTTGCGCTGCCTTCGCCGATCCGGCTGACCTACCTCGGCATTTCGGCCGTGCCGAAGCCCCTGGTCGAGGCCGGCGAAGCCTTCGGCGCGACGCGGCGCCAACTGCTCTACAAGGTGGAGATCCCGCACGCCCTGCCGACCATCAT
>DATEDK010000154.1:0-5994 GCA_035281685.1 Kiloniellales bacterium
TGGCGAACATCGGGAAATAGAGCCCGCCGTCGTACCAGACGAAGATCGGCCGGTCGTTCGCCAGAAGCTCTGCGCCGAGCGTGACGACGAAGAGCGCGGTGAAGATCCAGAAGGCCCACCAGCCGCGGCGGTTGGCGCGGAAGTTGGCCAGGCGCCGTTGCCAGAGCGGCGAGCGCAGGCCTCGGCCCCGGCGCGCACGAACCCGGGTCTCGACGGCGGCCGCGGTCATTGGCGTCCCTCGAAGTCGATGCGCGGATCGACCAGCGTGTAGGTGAAGTCGCCCAGGATGTTCAGCAGCAGGCCGATCAGGGAGAAGACGAAGAGCGTGCCAAACATCACCGGATAGTCGCGGCGCAGCACGGCCTCGTAGCCGAGCAGACCCAGGCCGTCGAGCGAGAAGATGATCTCGATCAGGACGGAGCCGGTGAACAGGATGCCGATGAAGGCGGCGGGAAAGCCGGCGATCACGATCAGCATGGCGTTGCGGAACACATGGCCGTAGAGCACGCGGCGCCCCGGCAGGCCCTTGGCGCGCGCGGTGATCACGTACTGCTGGTGCAGCTGATCGAGGAAGGAGTTCTTCGTCAGCATGGTCAGGCTGGCGAAGCCGCCGATCACCATGGCGAAGACCGGCAGCACCATGTGCCAGAGGTAGTCGAGAATCTGCCCGCCGAGCGGCAGCTCGTGCCAATTGTCGGAGACGAGGCCTCCCAGCGGGAACCACTGCACGAAGCTGCCGCCGGCGAAAACCACCAGCAGGAAGACGCCGAAGAGATAGCTGGGGATGGCCACGCCGACCGCCAGGACGGCCGAGGTCCAGATGTCGAAGCGGCTGCCGTCCCTCAGCGCCTTGCGGATACCGAGCGGGATCGAGATCAGGTAGACGAGCAGCGTGGTCCAGACACCGAGGGAGATGGAGACCGGCATCTTCTCGATGACCAGGTCGACCACCGATTCGTCGCGGAAGAAGGACTCGCCGAAGTCGAGGGTGACATAGTCGCCCAGCATCTTGAAGAAGCGCTCGAACAGCGGCTTGTCGAAGCCGTACTGCTTCTCCAGCTCGGCGATGTATTCGGGCAGCAGGCCCTGACGGCCGCGGTAGCCGCTCTGGCTGTTGCCGCCGGTGTCGAGCACGTCGCTGCCACTGCGGGTGATGACGTCGGTCGCCTGCTGCCCCGGCTGCGTCAGCTGCGCGATCAATTGCTCGATCGGCCCGCCGGGCGCCGCCTGCACGATCAGGAAATTGATCAGCATGATCCCGAACAGCGTCGGGATGATCAGCAGCAGGCGGCGGACGAGATAGGCGGCCAAGTGTCACTCCTCCTCGTCGTCGGGATCGACCGCCGAATCGTCGTCCGGCGGCGGACCTTCCTGGCCGCCGCGCTGCTCCAGCTGGCGGGCCCGCGCCTCGTCATACCACCAGGTGAGGATCTGCACCCCCTGCAGCGGCACTTCGGAGGGACGGCCGAACTTGTTCCAGGAGAGAATGCGCGTGTAGGGCGAGTCCCATTGCGGGATGACGTAGTGGCCCCAGAGCAGCACGCGATCGAGCGCGCGCGTGCGGAAGATCAGGCTCTCGCGATCGGGCGCGGCGATCAGCAGCTCGATCAGTTCATCGACCACCGGGTCCTTGATGCCGGCGTAGTTGTAGCCGCCTTCCATGTCGGCGGCCGCGCTGCTCCAGTAGTTGCGCTGTTCGTTGCCGGGCGAAAGCGACTGGCCGAGGCCGAAGACGACCATGTCGAAGTCGAAGGTGCGGACACGGTTGATGTACTGCGACTGATCGACCGTGCGCACGCGCACCGCGATTCCGAGCCGCTCCAGGTTGCGCTTGAAGGGCAGCACCAGGCGCTCGAAGAGCACCTGGGTCAGCAGGATCTCGAAGTTCATCTGCCAGCCGGTCTCGGCGTTCACCAGCTTCATGTCGCGCACCACCCAGCCGGCCTCTTCCAGGAGCGCGAAAGCCTTCTTCAGGTTGGCGCGCGGCCAGCCGCTGCCGTCGGTCGATGGCGGTTCGTAGGCCTGGGTGAAGACCTCGTCGGGAATCCGGCCGCGGTAGGGTTCGAGGATCGCCAGCTCCTCCGGCGTCGGCAGCCCGCGGGCGCCGAGCTCGGTCGGGAAGAAGAAGGAGTTCGGCCGGACATAGAGTCCGTTGAACAGATACTTGTTGGTCCACTCGAAGTCGAAGGCGTGCGCCAGCGCGTAGCGAACCCGGCTGTCCCTGAAGTACGCGCGGCGGCTGTTCATCGTGAAGTTCTGCATGCCGCCGGAGGAGAGGTCTTCGAATTCCTCCTTCAGCAGGCGACCATCGCGCACCGGCTGGATGTCGTACTCCGTCGCCCAGGCTTTGGCCTGGCTTTCGGTGAAGACGTCGAGGTCGCCGGCCTTCAGCGACTGGCGCGCCACCAGTTGATCGCGGAAGGGGAGGTAGCGCAGGCGGTCGAAGTTGTAATAGCCGCGGCTGACGCCGAGGTCTTTGCCCCACCAATCCTCGACGCGCTGATACTCGATGGAGCGCCCTGGCTCGTAGGCGCCGACCTTGTAGGGACCGGATCCCAGCGGCACCTCCAGCGTCGTATCGGCGATCTCGCGGCCCTCGGCGGTCCACCAGTGCTTCGGCAGCACGGTGATCTGGCCCAGGATCAGCGGCAACTCGCGGTTCTCGCCGGGGTGGAATTCGAAGCGCACGGTCCGCTCGCCTTCCTTCACCGCCCGCGCGACGCTCGCATAGTAGAAGCGGAAGGCCGGCGCGCCCTTTTCCAGCAAGCTCTCGAAGGTCCAGATCACGTCGTCGGCGGTGATCGGCTGGCCGTCATGCCAGCGGGCCGCCGGGTTCAGGTGGAACACCACCCAGGAGCGGTCGGCCGGACAGTCGATGCGCTCGGCCAGCAGGCCGTACTGCGTGAAGGCTTCCTCGGGGCCGGCAGTGGTGAGGCTGTCGTAGATCAGCGTGATGCCCGGCGCCGGATCACCCTTGGCGATGAACGCGTTGAAGGAGTCCCAGCTGCCGATCGAAGCCTGCGCCAGGCGGCCGCCCTTGGGCGCGTCGGGATTGACGAAGCCGAAATGGGAGAAGCCGGCCGGATAGAGCGGCTCGCCGTGCATGGCGATGGCGTGCGCATCCTGCAGCGGCTCGGCCACTGTCGGCACCTGCGCCGCGGCCGTGCGGTGGAGGAAGGCAAGCGCAGAGAGGCCGAGGAGGAAGGGGCGGCGCGCGAGGAGCATCGGCTTCAAGCCAACGGCAGGACGAGGGTTCTGTAAAGAGGCGGCCGCTTTGTGGCGTTCAGGCGGCAAGGAGTTCCAGCACCTCGTCCCCGAGGCCGGGATCGCCCAGGGCGATGACGCGGCCGTCCGACTTCAGCCCGAGGCGGTTGCCCTGCCAGTCGCACATCAGGCCGCCTGCCCCCTCCACCACCGGGACCAGCGCCAGATAGTCGTAGACGCCAAGACCGGCCTCGACCACGAGATCGAGCCAGCCGGAGGCCACCTGGCCGTAGGAGAAGCAGTCGCCGCCGTAAAGCGCGAGCTGGACCGAATTGGCGAGACGACGGTGGGTCTCCTCGCGGCCGCCGGCGAAGAGCGCGGGCGAAATGGTCCGGAAGGTCGCCTCGGCGAGATGCGGGCAGGGGCGCGTGCGGCAGAGCTGCTCGCCGCGGCGATCGCGGAAGCTGGTGGGATGGCCGACGGCGCCCAGCCAACGGTCGCCCTGCGCGGGCATGTTGATCACGCCCAGCACCGGCCGGCCCTCGTGCATCAGCGCGATCAGGTTGCCGAACTGCGGGTTGCCGGTGATGAAGGCCTTGGTGCCGTCGATCGGGTCGAAGACCCAGACGAACTCGGCTTCGCTGCGCGCGCTGCCGAACTCCTCGCCGATGATGCCGTGTGCCGGATAGGTGCTTTCGACCATCTGCCTGAGCGCCGCCTCGGCGCCGCGATCGGCTTCGGTCACCGGCGTGCGGTCGGCCTTGCGTTCGACGGAAAGCCCCTGGCGGAAGGCAGCGAGCGAGATCTCGCCGGCCTTGTCCGCCAAACGGTGCGCGAAGGCGAGGAACTCGCTGGGACAGGCCGCCGGCAAGGCCGCGCCTCAGTTCAGCGGCGGCGGATCGTCGTGGAAGGTGCGCAGGTAGGCGATGACCGCGGCGAGCTGGTCCGGCTTCTTCAGGCCGACGAAGGTCATCTTGTTGCCGGGCAGGAAGGCCTTGGGATTGGCGAGGTAGCCCGCCAGCTCCTCATAGGTCCACGTCCGTCCGGCCGCGCGGGCGTCCTGGAAGGCCTTGGAGTAGTTGAAGCCTTCGAGATGACCGAAGGAGGAGCCGATGACGCCGTAGAGGTTGGGACCGACCTTGTTCGGCCCGCCCTTCTCGAAGGAATGGCAGGTGAAGCACTGCTTGGCGACCTTCTCGCCCGCAGCCAGGTCGGCGCCGGCGATCGCCTCGCGCAACGCCGGATCGGGCGTGCCGGCCTGAGCCTGCTGGGTTTCGGCCGGTTCCGTCGTCGAGCCCGAGGCGGCCGGCTCGGTCGTGGTGGTTTCCGGAGCGGCGGGTTCGGAGGTGGTCGTGCCGCCGGCGGCCGGTTCCGTGGTCTCGCCGGTGGTCTGTTCCGTGTGCTGCTCGGGAGTCACCTGGGCGGGGGCCGCGGCCTTGGCCTCCGCGTCGATCTCCTCCTGCGTCGGCAGCGGCGCCTGTGTGTCGGCCTGGGTGCGCAGGTAGGCGATGACGTCGGCGCGGTCCTGCACCTTCTTGAGGCCGGCGAACGTCATCTTCGTGCCGGGAATGTACTTGGCCGGCGCGGTCAGGAAGTGGCTGAGCTCGGTATAGGTCCAGTCCCCGCCGTGCCCCGCCATCGCCGGCGAGTAGCTGAAGCCCGCGTGCGAGCCGACCTTGCGGCCGACGACGCCCCAGAGGTTCGGGCCGATCTTGTTCGCGCCGCCCGCATCGTCGGTATGGCAGGTGGTGCAGGCCTTGAAGATCGCCTTGCCCTTGGCGGCGTCGGCGCTTGCGATGAGACCGAGGATCGGCTCGGGCGCGGGCTGGGCGGTGCCGCCGCCGGTGGTCGTGCTCTCGCCCACTCCGGCGATCTTGTAGGCGTTCTCGTGCAGCGGCTCGACGTGGAACAGGAGGCGCGCAATGAAGCCGCTGAACATCGCGATGATGCCCGCCATCAGCACCGCCGCGGCGATCTTGTTGAATTCCAGCGACATGCCTTCCCGCCCCGTCTCAGCCCTACCCGTTGCGCGCGGGAAAGTACCGGCCGCAAGGCCTCACTTCAACTCGACAATTGGGCGCAGAGGCCTTAGAGCAGGGCGCAGGGCAGGGCTGGCCGGGCGGCCGGCAGCGGCGAAAGGCCGCAAGGCGCCCTCGGGGCAGGTTGCGGCGAGGGAAGGGACCGGCGCGGGCTGCCATGCGACCCATCGTTCTGATCCCGGCGCGCCTCGGCTCGACACGGCTGTCGAACAAGCCGCTGGCCGACATCAACGGCAAACCGATGATCGTGCGGGTGCTGGAGCGGGCGCTGGCAGCCGAACTCGGTCCGGTCGTGGTGGCCGCCGCCGAGCGCGCGATCGCCGATGCCGTGATCGCGGTCGGCGGCCGGGCGGTGCTGACCGATCCCGATCTTCCCTCGGGCAGCGACCGCATCTGGGCCGCCCTGAACCAGGTCGATCCCGACGCGCGGCACGATGTCGTGGTGAACGTGCAGGGCGACCTGCCGATCATCCCGCCGGGGGACATCCACGCGGCACTCCGACCTCTGGCGGAGCCGGCCGTGCACATCGGCACGCTCGCCGCCGCCATCCGCCGCATCGAGGAACGGCGCAGCCCGAACGTCACCAAGGTGGCGGCCGCGCTCTCGCCCGAGCGGCCGGTCGCGCGCGCGCTCTATTTCAGCCGGGCGCCGATCCCCTGGGCGGGACCGGAGGACGAGTGGCCGCTGTTCCACCACATCGGGCTTTACGCCTTCCGCCGCGAGGCGCTGGCGCGCTTCGTCGAGCTGCCG
>DATEDK010000155.1:0-3489 GCA_035281685.1 Kiloniellales bacterium
GATGCCGTTCAGCCCGTCGTGCGTCAGATAGCGCTGCGCGCAGCCGGAGATGCGGCAGGCGAGCCGCACGGCCTCGAGCTTGTAGAGCAGGTCGGTGCCGCTTTCGTCGATGTGCGCCATGCGGTTGACCGTCTTGCCCGAGCTCGCCTGCCGCGCGGTCATCAGGAGGCCGTGCTCCGGCTTCTGCGCCAGGTCGTAGGTCACGCCGATGGCGGCGATGCCGGGCGCCAGCAGCGGCTCGTCGGCGACACTCTCCACCCGGCTGCCGTTGACGAAGACCCGCGGCCGGTAGCTGCGCAGCGATTCCCGGTAGTCGGCGGCGGTCATCAGCATGGGTGTGTCCCCTCCTTTTTGAGGCCTTCTCCGAGCTTCGTCACCCCGGATGCACCGCAGCGCGTCAGCGGTGCGGTGCTGATCCGGGGCGCGCCGAACATCTGGTCCCGGATCTGCGCAGCAGCACTGCGTGCTGCAGCGCGTCCGGGATGACGAGGTCTGGCGGATCGTCAGAGCTTGCCGTTCTAGTCGAACAGTGTTAGATTTTTTTGTCAAGTGTAGAGGAACAACGATGCCGACAGCCGCCCATGCCGGGCGCCGCGAGGCGGTCAGCGAGCTGAAGCGCGGCCTCATCCTGAAGGCCGCGCGGGCCGTCTTCGAGGCCGAGGGGCTGGAGGGGGCCAGCCTGCGCGCGATCGCTGCCAAGGCGGGCTACACGCCGGCGGCGCTCTACTTCCACTTCGAGTCCAAGGAGGCGATCTACGCCGAGGTGCTGCGCGGCTCGATCGCCGCGCTGGGAGAGCGGGTCGAGGCGGCTGCCGCCGCGCTTGACGCGCCGGCGGAGCGCCTGCGTGCGGCCGCCATGGCCTTCTTCCGGTTCTACGTGGAGAATCCGCGCGACCTCGACCTCGGCTTCTACCTCTTCCGCGGCGGCATGAAGCCGGCCGGGCTCGGCCGCGAGCGCGACCGCGCGCTGAACGCCGCGCTGGCGGCGGCGCTCAGCCCCATCGCGCGGGCCGCCGAGGACCTTGGCGCAACGGCGGAGGACGCGAGGCTCGTCGTGGTCGACGTCTTTGCGCATGCCACGGGTCTTCTGCTGCTGTTGCACACAGGTCGCATCCGCATGTTCGGCGCCTCGGCGGAGCGGCTGATGGAGGACTATCTCAGGAACCGCGCCAACCGGATCGGGAGGTGAGCATGGCGGCGATGGCCCGGCCGATGGCCAGAACAATGGATCGGGAGCGCTCACAGCTCCTGCTGATCGATTTCCAGGCCCGGCTGATGCCGGCGGTCGACGGCGCCGCGGCCGCGATCGCCAACGCGCGCCGGCTGCTCGACGCCGCGAGCCTCCTGGGCGTGCCGGTCACCTTCACCGAGCAGTATGCCAAGGGCCTGGGTCCGACGGTGACGGAGCTGCCCGCCTTGCCGGCGCAGGTCGCGCACAAGATGACCTTCGACGCCTGCCGCTCGCCCGCGCTGACCGAGCGCCTGGCGCCCGGCCGCGCGCTCGTCGTCGCCGGCTGCGAGGCGCATGTCTGCGTGCTGCAGACCGTGCTGGGCCTGCTCGACGCCGGACGGCAGGTGCGGGTCGTGCGCGACGCCGTCGGCTCGCGCCGCGCCGAGAGCAAGGAGGCCGCGCTCGCGCGCATGGAGCGCCATGGCGCCGAGATCGTCACCACCGAGATGGTGGTCTTCGAGTGGCTGGAGTCCGCCGAGCACCCGCGATTCCGCGAGGTGGTGGCGCTGATCAAGTAGGGCGCGACCGAGCTCGTGGCCGATCCTTCGACACGGCCGCTGACGCGGCCTGCTCAGGATGAGGTCAGTATGTTTGCAGACAAATGAGCGACCTCATCCTGAGCAGCGGTGCGCAGCACCGCGTGTCGAAGGATCGGCCACAGGCGCAACTGGTGCCGCTGCGTTAATACGCAAGCTCCGTGAACGCGCCGTCGACGCTGCCCTTCCACCTGCCGTGGAAGGCCTCGAGCGCGCGTTCGGCCGGCGTCTGGCCGCCCTCGGCGATCTCCACCAGCGGCGCCAGGAAGTGGCTCTCGTCGGCGATGTACATCAGGTCCTTCGCGCGGCGCTTCAGGCCGGCATCGGCGATCTTCAGCATGCGCCGAGCCACGTCCTGCACCGTGCCGCCGCGGAAGGACGCCTTCAGCGCCCGGCGAGGCACCTCAGCGCGAAGCTGGTCGTGCTCCTCGTGCGTCCAGTCCTTCACCAGGTCCCAGGCGGCCGACTGCGCATCGCTGTCGTAGAGCAGGCCGACCCAGAGCGCCGGCAGCGCGCAGAGCCGCCACCAGGGGCCGCCGTCCGCCCCGCGCATCTCGAGGAAACGCTTCAGGCGCACCTCGGGGAAGAGGGTGGTCAGGTGGTCCTGCCAGTCGCTGGTGGTCGGGATCTCGCCCGGCAGGCTCGGCAGCCTGCCGGCCATGAAGTCGCGGAACGACTGCCCGGAGACATCGATGTACCGGCCGTCGCGGTAGACGAAGTACATCGGCACGTCGAGCACGTGGTCGACGTAGCGCTCGAAGCCCATGCCAGGCTCGAAGACGAAGGGCAGGATGCCGCAGCGGTCGGGATCGGTGTCGGTCCAGACGTGGCTGCGGTAGGAGAGGAAGCCGTTGGGCTTGCCCTCGGTGAAGGGCGAGTTGGCGAAGAGCGCGGTCGCGATCGGCTGCAAGGCGAGGCTAACGCGGAACTTCTCGACCATGTCGGCTTCGTTCTCGAAGTCGAGGTTCACCTGCACGGTGCAGGTACGCAGCATCATGTCGAGGCCGAGCTTGCCCTTCGTCGGCATGTACGCGCGCATGATCTTGTAGCGGGCCTTCGGCATCCAGGTGACGTCCTCGCGCCGCCACTTCGGATCGAAGCCCATGCCCAGCATGCCGATGCCGAGCGGCTCGGCCACGTGCTTCACCTCGCTCAGGTGGCGATGCACCTCGCCGCAGGTCTGATGGATCGTCTCGAGCGGCGCGCCGGAGAGCTCGAACTGGCCGCCGGGCTCGAGCGTGATGTTGCAGCGGTCCTTGGAGAGCGCGATCGGCCCGCCGTTCTCGCTGATCGGCGTCCAGCCGAAGTCGCGCGCCAGGCCTTCGAGCAGCGCGCGGATGCCGCGCGGGCCGTCATAGGGGAGGCGGCGCTGGTCGCCCCAGGTGAAGCCGAACTTCTCGTGCTCGGTGCCGATGCGCCAGTCCTGGCGCGCCTTACTGCCGGCGGCGAGGTAGTCGACCAGCTGACGCTTGCTGGTGATCGGCTCGCCCTTGGCAAGCGGCGGCGCTGACATGGCGTTGTCGTCCCCCTCTAATCGTCTTCGTCCGGCAGCGGCTGGAAGCTTTCCCGGCCGGCCAGCGCCCGCTCGACGGGCGGCCGTTCCTTAGCGTCGCCCAGCAGCGCCTGCCAACAGGAAAGCGCCACCAGACCGGCGGTGTCGGCGCGCAGGATACGCGGCCCGAGGCCGACCGGCGTCACGAACGCCTGGCGCGTCAAGAGGTC
>DATEDK010000156.1:0-4539 GCA_035281685.1 Kiloniellales bacterium
AGCGGATCGAGCAGCAGGTGCTCGACGACGAAGGCGTAGTATGCCGTGCCGACGGCCGCCAGCACGGCGACGAAGCCCAGCACAGCCGACCAGATCGGGCCAAGAAAGCCCGTGATGAAGGAAGCCAGGACCAGGAGGCCGACGACGGCGACGCCGATCAGTTCGATCTGGTCGGCCCACACCGGCCGGGCGAGGAAAATCTGCGTCAGTGCCTGCTCGACCGTCTGCGCGTGCTGCTCCACACCCGGCACCAGCGCTGACAGAGGCGTGGAATGAGCGTCGAAGAGACCCGTTGCGGTCGCCCCGATGAAGACGATGCTGCCCTGCAGCTTCGCCAAATCCGCGGTGCCGTCCAGCACGGCGGCCGCGGAGATGAAACGGGCGTTCTGGTGGCCGCTGTCATAGAGCCAGAGTTCACCGGTCGGGACGGTCTGCAGGATCACCTTGCCGGCGCGCACCGCCTGGATGCCGGTCGCCTCGCCCGAGGTCTCGGCCTGCACGGCGCCGGAGACCTTCACGTTGAGCTGGCGCGAGTTCTGCGCCACGCGCAGCGCCTCGACCGCGAGCGAGGGGTAGAGCGTATCGGCGGCGGCCATCACCAGGGGAATGCGGCGTACCTTGCCATCGCGATCCTTGAAGATGTCGATGCTGCCGAGCCCGCTCGCGACTTCGTTGAGGATCGGCAGGTTGGCGATGGCGTTGGGGAAGTGCCAGCGCACGTAGGCGAGCGGCGACTCGCCGCCGAAGGTTATGCCGGCCTTCGGCTGCGGCGCCGCCGGCAGACCCTCCTCCGTCGTCATCGCCATGGCCAGCACGACGGGCGCCTCGGCGATCGCCTTGGCGAAGGCCTCGTCGTGGTCGACCAAGGCACCGCTGGCAAGCGCCAGCTCCAGCGCCTGGCGTGCGGCGCCGTCCGCCATCCCTTCCATCATCACGGTGATGGAGCTGCGGTCGCGCTCGGGGAAGATCACGTCGAAGGCGATCGCGGCCGCGCCCGCCGCGTTCAGCTTGTCGACCAGCTCGGCCAGCAGCGAGCGCGACCAGGGCCACTGCCCGTGCCTCAGCAGCGAGGCCTCGTCGATCGCGACGATGCGCACGGGCAGCGCCGGGTCGTAGGGGCGCGGATGCAGCTGCTGGAAGATGTCGAAGGCGCGAAAACGGAAGTCGCGCAGCAGCGAGGGGTCCCAGGCCCTGAGCCCGACGCCCAGCAGCAGGACCAGGAAGGGCAGCAGCAGCGGCAGGCTCCGGCGCAGCATGGGCGGCCCTAGGTCGCCTCCGGCGCGACAATCGCCGACTCAGAAATCCGCCGGCGCCATGTCCAGGGTGCTCTTGGCGCCCTCCAGGGTGCGGCGCGCTTCGGCCTCGGCATAGGGCAGGATGTTAGCGGCGTAGAATCGAGCCGTCCTAATCTTCCGTTCGTTGAACGCGGGATCGCCTTCCCCGCTCTGCAGGCGGCGCGCCGCCGCGGCCGCAGCCGCCCCCATCAGGCAGCCGCCGGCGGTCAGTCCGCAGAGCGCCAGGAAAGGGGTTGCAACCGCGGCTGCGCCCGGCAGGTTGCGCCCGCAGGCGGTCAAGAGCCACTGCCCGGTCTGGTGCAGCCGGTTCAGTGCCTGGATGAGCGCGGGTGCCAACTCGCTGACGTCGGGGCGGCTGCAGTTCTCGACGTGGTGCACCGACTCGTTGAGCCACTGCTCGGCGACGCCGAAGCCGCGGCCGCCGTCGCGCAGGAGCTTGCGGGTCACGAGGTCGAGCGCCTGCACACCGTTGGTGCCCTCGTAGATCGGCAGGATGCGGGCATCGCGGTAGTACTGCGCCGCGCCGGTCTCCTCGATGAAACCCATGCCGCCGTGCACCTGGATGCCGAGCGAGGTGACCTGGCAGGCCATGTCGCTGAGCCAGGCCTTGGCGACCGGCGTCAGCACTTCGACCAGCGCCTGCGCGCGAGCGCGCTCCTTGGCATCGGGATGACGCTCCTCGCGGTCGACCGCGGCGCCGACGGCGTAGGCCAGCGCCCGGCTCGCCTCGATCAGGGCGCGCATGGTGGCGAGCGTGCGCCTGACGTCCGGATGCTCGACGATGGCGACCGGCGCGGGGTCGTCGCTGCCGAGCTTGCGGCTCTGCTTGCGCTGGTGCGCGTAGGCCACGGCCTGCTGGTAGGCGCGCTCGGCCAGCCCCAGGCCCTGGATGCCGACGCCCAGCCGCTCGACGTTCATCATGGTGAACATCGCTTCCAGGCCGCGATTCTCCTCGCCCACCAAGTAGCCGACGGCACCCCCGCTGTCGCCGAAGGCCATGACGCAGGTGGGCGAGGCCTTGATGCCGAGCTTGTGCTCGACCGAGACGCAGCGCAGGTCGTTGCGCGGGCCGAGGCTGCCGTCATCCTTCACCAGGTACTTCGGCACGATGAAGAGGCTGATGCCGCGCGAGCCGGACGGGGCGGTGGGCGTGCGGGCCAGCACCATGTGCACGATGTTCTCGGTCAGGTCGTGCTCGCCGAAGGTGATGAAGCACTTCTGCCCGGTGATCTTCCAATGGCCGTTTTCCGGCATGGCGCGGGTCTTCAAGGCACCCAGGTCGGTGCCTGCCTGCGGCTCGGTCAGGTTCATCGTCCCGGCCCACTCGCCGCTCACCATGCGCGGGAGATAGACCCGCTTCTGCTCCTCGCTGCCGTAGTGCAGGAGGATCTCGATGGCGCCGGCGGTCAGCAGCGGGCAGAGGGCGAAGGACATGTTGCCGGCGTTCCAGAGCTCGATGGTGGCGGTCGCGACCGCATGCGGCAGGCCCTGGCCTCCTGCCTCGAGCGGCACGGCCACGCCGCCCCAGCCGCCCTCGGCGAAGCGGCGGTAGGCGTCCTGGAAGCCGCTGGGGGTGCGCACCACGCCGTTCTCGAAACGAATCCCCTCCATGTCGCCCGACCGGTTCAGGGGCGCCAGCACCTCGCCGGCGTAGCGGCCGGCTTCCTGCAGCACGGCGTCGACCGTCTCGCCGGTGGTCTCCTCCAGGCCGGGCAGGGTGGCCAGCCCGGCAAGGTCGGCGATCTCGTCGAGTACGAAGCGCATGTCGGCGAGCGGCGCGACGAAGCTTGTCATTCGTCAATCTCCCGTCCGGCTTTTGGCCGCGATTCCCACGCGGGGGAGTCCCTTTAGTGCCACAAATCTGGATAGAATACAGGCGAGACAAGCCGGCCATTGCTGCAACGCCGGCGTGCCCTGGGGAGACTTCCATGCCGTCCTTGCGTCTGTCGTCGCTCTATCGCGCGCTGTTGCTGCTGTTCACCCTCGTGCTGCTGGCTTCCGCCTGGCGAAGCGCGACGGCGAACGGGTTCGACGTCTACGACATGCAGGTCCAGAACGACCGCGACGTCCCCGAAGTCTGCTTCTCCTTCGACTACGACCTGCCGACCGCCCGCGAGGCCAACCTCGAGGACTACGTCGCCATCGCGCCGCCCTTCGAAGCCTCGGTCAGCGCGCGGGCCAACTCGCTCTGCATCGCCGGCTTCGATTTCGGCAAGCGCTACCAGGTGACTCTGCTGGCCGGGCTGCCCTCCGGTGTCGGCGGCTTCTCGCTGCCGAGCGACCGGTACTACGACATCTACATGCCGGACCGCCCGGCCTCGATCGGTTTCCGCGGCGGCAACGGCTACATCCTGCCCTCGACGCTGGCCGATGGCCTGCCGCTGCGCACGGTCAACGTGAGCTCCGCCGAGCTGCGCCTGATCCGCATCAACGACCGCAACCTCGTGCAGCAGCTGGCGCGCGGCAAGCTGAACCAGTCGCTCTGGGACTACGATGTCACCCAGCTGGCCGAGCTCGACGGCGAGATCGTCTGGGAAGGCAAGCTCGACATTCCCGACGCGCCGCGCAACGAGGCGGTCGACAGCATCGTCCCGGTGCAGGACGTGCTGGGCGTGCTGGAGCCCGGCATCTACGTGGCCGCAGCGCGCGATCCGGAGTCCGAAATCTACTGGGATCCGGTCGCCTCGCAGTGGTTCGTGATCTCCGACCTTGGACTCACCTCCTTCTGGGGCGACAACGCGCTCTGGGTCTACGCGCGCACGCTCTCCGGCGGCGCCCCGGTCGCCGGCATCGAGCTCTCGCTGCTGGCGCAGAACAACGTGGAGCTCGGCCGCGCCACCACCGACGCCGACGGCTTCGTGAAGTTCGACGGCGGTCTCTTGCGCGGCAGCGGCGGCAACCTGCCCCGCGCCGTGCTGGCCTACGGCCAGAGCGGCGACTTCAACCTGCTCGACCTCGGCGGGCCGGTGCTCGACCTGGTCGACCGCGGCATCGGTGGGCGCAGCCTGCCGGGCGCGCTGGACGCCTTCCTCTACACCGAGCGCGGCATCTACCGTCCGGGCGAGACGGTGCACCTGACCGCCCTGCTGCGCGACCGCCAGGCCAATGCCGTGGAGGACGTGCCGCTGACGGTGACGCTCTGGCGCTCGGACGGCGCCGAGTACCGCAGCTACAGTGTCTCCGACGCGGGGGGCGGCGCCTACAGTCTCGACATCGACCTGCCCGGCAGCGCACGCACCGGGCT
>DATEDK010000157.1:0-6573 GCA_035281685.1 Kiloniellales bacterium
CGTCATCGCCGGGCTTGACCCGGCGATCCAGTGTTCGCTGCGAGTTTCGCAGACCTGCGCCGTCTGCTGGATGCCCGGGTCAAGCCCGGGCATGACGGGAGAAGGTGTGTGCCGTTGATCGGCCAGGGCTTGCCCGCACAGCCGCCGCAGCAAGAGAAGTACGACGGCGGTCGTCGCCACGTGCAGCAGCACGTTCCCTGCGTGAAAGCCCGGCGCCCAGGGGCCGTGCAGCCAGTCCTGCAGGGCGTAGCTCGCCTTCAGGAGAGGACGCAGGGTCGTCGGCAGGCGGTCGAGGAAAGTCGCGGCCTGTGCCGCGGCGTTCTCCACGACGTCGGCCCAGTCGTCGAAGACGAAGCCGGCGCCGAGCGAGCTCGCCCAGACGGCCGCCACTGCCAGAAGCAGCAGCGCCGGCAGCGACCTCATCCGAAGACCTCGGCGAACTCGGTGTCGAAGGCACGCGCGTAGCGATCGGCGCCGCCGGGGTCGCCGTCGCGCAGCGTCAGCGTGCGCAGCGCGCAGTAGGCCAGCATGCGGTGCGCGTAGTAGGGCAGCAGCGCCTTGAGCCGCGTCTCGGCCGCGGGGTCGCCGTGGCCCACCAGGAAGCGAGCGCGCTCGCCCGAGTGCAGCGGCAGGCGCTGCGAGAGGATCTGGAAAGCGGGAGAGAGGAAAGCATAGAGGTCTTCCGCCGGATCGCCCGCCCCGCAGGTCTGCCAGTCGATGACCACGACTCGCCCATCCGGTGCCTCGATCAGGTTGCCGGGGCCGCAGTCGGTATGGATGACGGAAAGGGCCGGCGGCACCGGCAGCTCGCGCTGGGCCGGCGCGACCTTCGCCAGCGCCTGCCAGCGGGCGGTCTCCGCCAGCCCCGGCGTCTCCTCCGCCATGCGCGCCACTTCGCGCGCCATGGAGCTGGCGCGGAAGGCCAGCCGCCGGAAGGGATGCGGGTCGGCCGGCAGGGTCAGCCGATGGATCGCGCCGAGCGCGCGGCCGACCGCGCCGGGATCGCCGTCCCAGGGCCGGCCGGCGACGAAGTCGTAGACCAGGATCGGATGATTGTCCGGCTCGTCGCGGAAGTAGCGGCGGAAGCGCGGCACGTGGCCGGACTCCGCCAGGCGCTGCAATGCGGCCGCCTCGGCATCGGGCAGGTTGGGGAAGCGCAAGGGACCGCGTCCGGTATGGAAGCGCTTCACCACGAGGTCGAGCCCGCGGCCGCGTACGCGCACCACCTGGTTCCAGTATCCCCCGGTCAGCGCTTCCTGCTGCAGCCGGAGGCCCGGCGGCGCCAGGCCGCGCAGCGCCAGGAAGCCGGCGGCGTCGAACCCTGGACCGATGTCGCTTCGGCTCACTCGGCGGCCAGGCGTTCCTCGCCCAGCGCCTGCAGCACGCGGCGCTGGAAGTAGACGACCGAGGCCTCGTGCCTGGGCGACAACGGGCCCGGCGTATAGGCGCCCGAGGCGTAGTTCCTCTGCGTGTGTTCGCAGATGCCGAAGTCCTCGCGGATGATGCCGTCGACGGTTTCGACCGTGCGGCGGCGCGCCTCGGCCGCCGCCTCGGAGCGGTCGGCGAAGTAGAAGTGGTAGAGCAGCTCGGTCGCCTCGACGCCGAGCGGATTGATGCGGCTGGTGTTCATGCCGCCGGGGAAGGTCGAGAGCGTCCAGTTCGGCCACATCCAGAGCCACTTGCCGCCGTAGACCGAGCCGTCCTTCTGCGGCGCCGTCATGCGCACGTAGCCGCGGCGCGCCACGGTCTCGAAGCCGGCGAAGTCGATCACCTTGATGAACGAGGGGTGGATGCCCGGGATGTGATAGCCCTCGATGAAGTTGTCCGTGTAGGTCTTCCAGTTGCTCTTCATCAGGAAATGCCGCGTGTCGGTGGAGCGGTAGTTCTCCATCGGCACGTCGGCCAGCTCCTCGTCGAGCTCGCCCAGCTGGCTCTCCAGGCTCTCCACCGGATCGAGCGCGACGAAGATGAGGCCGCGCCAGGTAGCGTGGGCAACGCGCTGCAGCGGCCAGTCCTCGACGCGGAAGTCGGGATCCTCGCCGAACCAGGGCGCCTTCCTGAGCGCGCCGTCCTGGTCGTAGACCCAGTGATGATAGGGGCAGCGCAGAAGCGAACAGGTCCCGGTGCCTTCCGGCAATAGGCGCGCGCCGCGGTGCCGGCAGACGTTGTGGAAGGCGCGCAGCTCGCCGTCCTTGCCGCGCAGCGCAAAGACCTTCCAGCCGGCGAGCTCGGCCGCGACATACTGGCCGGGCTCCGCCACCTGGCTTTCCGGGCCCAAGAGGTGCCAAGCCCGGCGAAAGATGCTCTGGCGCTCGGCCTGGTAGACGGCGGGGTCGACGTAATAGGCAGCGGGCAGGTTGCGGCTCAGCATTGCGGGAGTGTGCGCGGGCCGGCGATGGGGGGCAAGGCTCGCGGCGAACGCGCTTCCTGGCCCATCCTTCGAGACGCCGGCTTCGCCGGCTCCTCAGGATGAGGTCTTGGGGTTTGTTTTATGTAGATTTAGCCACCTCATCCTGAGGAGCGGTGCGACAGCACCGCGTCTCGAAGGATGGGCCACAGGCTCGGCATCGAGAGGACCAGAGACCATGCTCTACAATCCGCCCCTGTTCCGCGATGCCGAGGCCCAGAGCATCCGCGCGCTGATCGAGGCCAATCCGCTGGCGAGCCTGGTCAGCACCAGCGGCGGCGAGTTCGACGTCAGCCTGCTGCCGCTGCTGATCGACGAGAAGGACGGGCGGCTCAGCCTGATCGGCCACTTTGCCCGCGCCAATCCGCACTGGAAGCGTCTCAAGGACTCGCGGCGCGCGGTGGCGCTCTTCCGCGGCAGCGACTTCTACGTCTCGCCGGCCTGGTATCCCTCGAAGAAGGTGCACGGCAAGCACGTGCCGACCTGGAACTACGAGCTGGTGGTCGCGGAAGGCACGGTCGCGGTGACCGAGGACCCCGAGGCGCTGCGCGCCATCGTCACCCGGCTGACCGAGCGCTTCGAGCCGCCGCGCGCGGCCAAGGGTGGCGAGGTCTGGAAGATCAGCGACGCGCCGGCGGAGTACGTCAACGCCATGCTGAAGGCGATCGTCGGCCTGACGCTCATCGTCGAGAAGCTCGAGGGCAAGCGGAAGATGAGCCAGAACCGCGAGCCGGGCGACCGAGAGGGTGTCCTGCAGGGCCTGCTGGCCGAGGCGGTGCCGGAGACCTCCGCCTATCTCGCGGCGATGGCCTCGGCCAGAAGACACAGGACAGAGGACAGATGACAGAGCACATCGCACAGACGGCGTGACCGGCGCGAACGCTTCTGTCCTCTGTCGTCTGTCCTCTGTCTTCTGGCCCAAAAAGCGAAGGGGCGGCAGGTTGCCCTGCCGCCCCTCGGCCCATGCGTTGCTGGATGTGCGTGCCTCAGGCGGCGCGCAGGTTCCCGGCAGCGGTCTTGCCGCGCTCGGTCACCAGATCGTAGGCGATGGTCTGACCCTCGTTCAGGGTGTCCATGCCCGCCCGCTGCACGGCGGTGATGTGGACGAACACGTGCTTACCGCTGTCCTGCGGCTGGATGAAGCCGTAGCCGCGCGCAACATTGAAGAACTTCACAGTACCGATAGCCATGAGGCAGTCACTCCTTCAAGTCTGTCTGGCGCTGCCCGCGAGGGGGGTCGCGGATAGCGCAAAGGCGCCGTGCTTGCACACGGCCTCGTGCAGTCCTCGTCTCGTCGTGGTGTTGGTGGATTCCGCGGGTGGCCGTAGCCCAAGCTTACGTGCACCCCCCGCGCACCGGGCAACGCGCCGATGGCGATTACTACGCCCGGGAATGTGGGCCCGGACCCATTCCTTTGCAATGGCAAAGCCTTGACCCCTCTGCGACAGGCGACCACAGCCTAGCGGGTGGCCCTACGGGTGGGGTAGGCCGAGATGTCGAGCCGCAGCCGCTGGATGAGAAAGATCCGATCCACGGGGGTCATGTCGGTGACGATGAACTCGAAGGCGACCTGCTCGCCCGGCTCCACGCCGCCGCCGGAGAAGATCATCGCGTCCAGCGGCTCGTCGCGGACCACCACCTCGGGCAGCAGGTCGGAGGCGGCCGGCCGGCTGGTGGAGAGCGGCTGGCCGAAGGAGAGGCCGTCGAGGTAGCCGGACGGCAGGTTCAGCTGCTCGCGCAGCTCCAGCTCGTAGGTGCCCCACTGCTTGTCGGTGGCGTTGATCACCACCTTCTGCACCCAGAAGGAGGCGCCGCCGTGCTCGCCGGAGTAGTAATTCGTTCGCCAGCCCTCGATCGCCAGCACGGCGTTGCCGGCGGTGCCGACCTCCTCGACGATGACGAAGGGGTCCTCGCGCGTGCCGCTGCCGGTGACCGACACCAGGTTGAAGCCGCCGTAGTCGTCGGTGAAGGTGAGGCCACCGACGGAAACGGTATTGGCCGCCGCGGGAGTCGCCAGCAGGAGACTCAGGACCAGAGGGAGGAACCGCCGCACCGGGCCACTATCGCAGGTGAGAGACCTGCCGCGAAGACTGCGACGGCTTCGCCCTTCTCCCGCGCGCAGCGCGGGGGAGGGGCTTTCCGCGAGGGCTGAAGAAGTCAGTGCGCCTCGGCCCACGAGCGGCCGTGGCCGGCATCGGCGACCAGCGGCACGGTGAGGTGAACTGCAGGCTCTGGCGAATCTTCCATGACCTGCTTCACCAGCGCCGCGGTCTCGGCGGCCTCCGTCTCCGGCAGCTCGAAGATCAGCTCGTCGTGCACCTGCAGCAGCAGCTTCGCGCTGAGCCGCGCCTTCGCCAGGGCCGGTGGCAGGCGGATCATCGCGCGCTTGATGATGTCGGCGGCGGTGCCCTGGATCGGCGCGTTGATCGCGGCGCGCTCGCCGAAGGAGCGCCGCGAGGGGTGCTTCTCCTTGATCGCCGGGATGTGCACGCGCCGGCCGAAGAGCGTGGTGACGTAGCCCTTCTCCCTGCCCTCGGCCTTGGCGCGGTCCATGTAGGCGCGGATCTCCGGATAGCGGGCGAAGTAGGCCTGGATGTAGGCGCGCGCCTCGTCCTGCGCGATGCGCAGGTTGTTGGCGAGGCCGAAGGCGGAGATGCCGTAGATGATGCCGAAGTTGATCGCCTTGGCGCGCCGGCGCGTCTCCGGCGTCATCTCCGCCAGCGGCACGCCGAAAACCTGGCTCGCGGTCATCGCGTGGATGTCGTGGCCGGCGGCAAAGGCTTCCTTCAGGCCGGGCACGCCCGCCATGGCGGCGGCGAGTCTCAGCTCGATCTGGCTGTAGTCGACCGAGAGCAGCACCTTGCCCTTCTCGGCGATGAAGGCGGCGCGGATCTTGCGCCCCTCCTCGGTGCGGATCGGGATGTTCTGCAGGTTCGGGTCGTTGGAGGAGAGCCGGCCGGTCGCCGCCACCGCCTGGGCGTAGGAGGTGTGGATGCGTCCTGTCTCCGGATGGATCTGCGTCTGCAGTGCGTCGGTGTAAGTGTTCTTCAGCTTGGTCAGCTGGCGCCAGTCGAGCACGAGCTGCGGCAGCTCATGGCCCTGGGCCGCCAGCTCCTCAAGAATCTCCGCGCCGGTCGCGTGCGCGCCGGTCTTCGTGCGCGTCTCGCCCTGCTCGGTCGTCATGCCGAGCTTGTCGAACAGCACCTCGCCCAGCTGCTTCGGGCTGCCGATCGTGAAGCTGCCGCCGGCAAGGCGGTAGATCTTCTTCTCCAGCGCCTCGATGCGCTCGGCGAAGTCGTTGGAGAGGCGGCGCAGCACGGCCGGGTCCACCTTCACGCCGGCCATCTCCATGTCGGCCAGCACGGCGATCAGCGGCCGCTCCAAGACCTCGTAGACGCGGGTCACATGGCAGCGGGGCAGGCTGGGTTTCAGTGCGCGATGCAGGCGCAGTGTCACGTCGGCGTCCTCGGCCGCGTACGCCAGCGCCTTCTCCAGCGGCACCTGGTCGAAGGCGAGCTGGTTGCGGCCGCTCCCGGCGATCTCCGCCAGCGTCATCATCTTGTGACCGAGGTGCAGCTCGCTCAGCTCCTCAAGCCCGTGGCCGTGCAGCCCGCCTTCGATCGCGTAGGAGAGCAGCATGGTGTCGTCGACCGGCGCGAGCTCGATGCCGACCCGCCGCAGCACGATGCCGTCGTACTTGACGTTGTGGCCGATCTTGAGGACGCCCGGCGCCTCCAGGAGCGGCTTCAGCAGCGCCAGCGCGCGCTCGGGCGCGATCTGCGTCGGCGCCGCGGCGCCGCTCTCCAGGGCCAGGCCGGCGCCGTCATGCTGGATCAGGCCGTGGCGCAGCGGCACGTAGCAGGCGCGGCCTGGCGCGGTCGCCAGGCACAGGCCCTCCAGCGTCGCCAGCATCGGATCGCTGCTGGTGGTCTCGACGTTGACCGCGACCTGGCCCAGCTCGAAGGCCTCGGCGATCCAGACTTTCAGCTCCGCCTCGTCCTGCACGATCGTGTAGCGCGTCCGGTCGATCGGGCCGCCGGTATCGGCCGGCTCCGGCGTGTCGGGCTCGGGGCCGTCGGAGGTGCGGCGGCGCTGCGGCACGGGCTCGGGCTTCGGCAGCGTGTCGGCGGCGCCGACGGCGCCCCTGGTCGGCTCGCCGGCCGGCG
>DATEDK010000158.1:0-2275 GCA_035281685.1 Kiloniellales bacterium
GTCGGTCGGTGCAGCTGCCCGGCACCCCTACCAACCTGCGCGTTCGGAGACATCGTGGACAGGTGTTCGGAGACATGGTGGACACCTTGCGGGCGACGCGATTTAGGAACACCGCTACCCACCTACCCCCCTCACCCCAACCCCTCTCCCGCAGAGGGGAGAGGGGCTACCTAACTCCGTAGCCGCTCCCCCGCCGGGTCCCACAGCGGCTGCAGGCTGACGCGCACGCGGTAGCGCTTCCATGCGGCCTCGACCTCGTATTTGCCCTGCAAGGCCGCCGGCGGCGGCGAGCCTTGCGGCACGCCGACCCAACCGAGCGCCACCGCGCCGCCCAGCGTGAAACCGTAAGCCGCGGAGGTAGTGCGGCCAACCATTCGGCCGTCCCGGTAGATCGGCTCGTTGTGATAGAGCAGCGCCTCGGGGTCCTCGACGAGCAGCGAGACGAGGCGCCGCGAGACGCCCCTTTGCTTCAGGCGCTCCAGCGCGCCGCGGCCGACGAACTCGCCCTGCTTCTGCCAGCCGACCGCGAAGCCGAGACCGCTCTCGAGCGGATCGTCCTCCTCGCCGATGTCGTGGCCCCAGGAGCGGTAGCCCTTCTCCAGGCGCAGGCTGGCCTCGGCATGCTTGCCGACGGGCTTCGCGCCGAGATCGGCGCCGGCGGCGGCCAGCGCGTCGAACAGCGCGGCCGTGCGCGCCCAGGGCGCCATCAGCTCCCAGCCGAGCTCGCCCGCATAGGAGATGCGGGTCGCGCGCAGCGGGATGCCGGCGACCGCGATCTCCCGGCTGGCGGCGAAGGGGAAGGCGGCGTTGGAGAGATCGGCATCGGTCAGCCGCTGCAAGAGATCGCGGCTCTTCGGCCCCATGACGCCGACGATGCCGTGCGCCTCGGTCACGTCGGTCACCGTCACCGCCGCGGCGCGGCGCAGGTGGCGCCGCAGCCAGGTCCAGTCGCGCACCGCCGAGGCGGCCGCAGTCACCACCAGGAAGGACTGCTGGCCGAGCCGGGTGACGGTGACATCGGCCTCGATGCCGCCGCGCGCATTCAGCCATTGCGTATAGACCGCGCGGCCGGGCTCGACCGCGATGTCGGCGGCAGAGATGCGGTTCAGCTCGCGCTCGGCATCGGGCCCCTGCACCTTGAACTTGGCGAAGGAGGTGAGGTCGAGCAGGCCCACGGCCTCGCGCACCGCGCGGCACTCCGCGGCCGCGTAGGGGAACCAGTGCTGCTTCGCCCAGGAGTACTGGTATTTCGGCTCGACGCCGGGCGGCGCGAACCAGTTGGCGCGCTCCCAGCCGGCGAGCTCGCCGAAGCAGGCGCCGCGCTGGCGCAGCGACTCGAAGAGCGGCGAGAGCCGGCGCCCGCGCGCCGTCTCCATCTGCCGGTAGGGCCAGTGCATGGCGTAGAGGAGGCCCAAGGCTTCGCTGACGCGCTCTGTGAGATAAGCCTTCTCGTTCTGGTGCGGCATCATGCGGCGGATGTCGACGTCCCAGAGGTCGAAGGGGGGATGGCCGTCGACGATCCAGTGCGCCAGCGCCATCCCGGCGCCGCCGGCCGACTGGATGCCGATCGAGTTGAAGCCGGCGGCGACATAGAACTTCTCCACCTCCGGGCTTTCGCCCAGCAGGTAGCGCTGATCCGGCGTGAAGGATTCCGGTCCGTTGAAGAAGGTGCGGATGCCCGCCGTCTGCAGGATCGGCAGGCGGTGCAGCATGGCCTCGACCACCGGCGAGAAGTGCTCGAGATCCTCAGGCAGCTGATCGAAGCAGAAGTTCTCCGGGATGCCGTCCATCGCCCAGGGCTTGGCCTTGGGCTCGAAGCAGCCGAAGAGGATCTTGCCGGCGTCCTCCTTCACGTAGGTGTAGGAGTCCATCACCCGCAGCACCGGCAGCCTCGCAGGCAGCCCGTCGATCGGCTCGGTCACCGCGTAGAAATGCTCGGCCGCGTGCAGCGGCACGCGCACCCCGGCCATCAGGCCGATGTCGCGCGCCCACATGCCGCCGGCGTTGACCACGACCTCGCAGGCGACCGGGCCGTGATCGGTCTCCACGCCGACGGCGCGGCCGTCCTTTACCTTGATGCCGGTGACCTTCACGCCCTCGATGATCTTCGCCCCGCCCATGCGCGCACCCTTGGCGAGCGAGAGTGCGGTCGAGGCCGGGTCGCACTGGCCGTCGCCGGGGAAATAGAGCGCGCCCACCACACCCTCGAGATTGATCAGCGGATGGCGGCGCTTGGCCTCCTGTGGGGAGATCACTTCGACGTCGACACCCATCG
>DATEDK010000159.1:0-2285 GCA_035281685.1 Kiloniellales bacterium
GCTCGGTCTTCGTCAAGGACCTGACCACGACGCTCGGCGTGCTGATCGTCGCCGGCCCGGAGGCGCGCCACGTGCTGCAGGAGCTGGCGGACGCCGACCTCTCCAACGCCGCCTTCCCCTGGCTCACCGGTCAGGAGATCGGCGTCGGTTTCTGTCCGAACGTGAAAGCGCTGCGCGTCAACTTCGTGGGCTCGCTCGGCTGGGAGCTGCACCATCCGATCGAATACCAGATCCATCTCTTCGAGGCGCTGCGCGAGGCCGGCAGGAAGTACGACATGAAGCTGGTCGGCATGCGCGCGATGGACTCCATGCGGCTGGAGAAATCCTACCGCCTCTGGGGCACCGACCTGAACGCGGAGAACACCATCCTCGAGGCCGGCATGGATCGCTTCGTGCGCCTGAACAAGGGCAGCTTCACCGGCCGCGACGCGCTGGTGGCGCAGCAGCAGAAGGGCGTGCCGAACCGCTACGTCACCATCGAGATCGACGCCGACGATGCCGATCCCTTCGGCAACGAGCCGGTCTTCGTCGGCAAGGACGTGGTCGGCCGCGGCACGGCCGGCGGCTACGGCCACCACCTCAAGAAGTCGCTGATGCTGGGCTACGTCGCGAGCGAGGTCGCCACCGTCGGCCGCGAGTGCAAGGTGCGCGTGCTCGACCAGATGCGCCCCGCGCGCATCGTGGCGGAGAGTCCCTACGATCCGGAGAACGTCGCGCTGAGAGCGTAATGCAGAGCTAGAGGTCGGCGAGTTCGGCGCGCAGCCTTGCGGCCAGTGCCTCGGCGCCTTCGGTCAGGCAGGTCAAGTGGCCACCGGGCACCGTCGTGGTTGCGAGGGACCGGCTGAAACGGGCCCAGGGCGCGACGGCGTGGAGGCGTGAGGGCCGGGCACGCGTGGCGGCGACGCAAAGCACCCTGGCCTCGACCCGCCTCGGCAGGTACTTCGCCAGGGCCTGGCGGTAGACCCCCAGGCGCTGTTCGTGCAGGCGGCTGGCGGCTACCTCCATTTCGTCGAAAGGCGCTGCTGCCGCGGTCGGCCGTCCGGCCGTTCGCCGCCATGGCGGATTCTCGAGGAACGCCCACAAGCGCCCCATCGCGCCGCCGAGGCGGTCCTGCCGCTTCTGTTCCTTGGTCGAACCCAGGCGTACCAGCAGCCGTAGCACCCGGACCAAGGCGCGCAGCGACCGGCGCGCGTTCAGCGAAACCGGGTCGACCATGACCACCAGCGCGACCGCTTCGCCGGCGGCTTCGGCCTGCCGCGCGGCTTCGAGCGCGATCTGCGCGCCGTTGCAGTATCCGCCGAAGAGGAAGGGCGGCCGAAAGCCCGCCTGGCGCAGCATCGAGAGATAGTGGCTGGCCATGGTCTCCACCGTCGGCAGCCGCCCCCTCGTCAGGTCGAAGGGACGCAGCAGCCAAAGCGGACGATCGGGATCGAGCAGCGCCGCGATGCGCCGCATGTAATAGCCGCCGCCCTCGAGATCGCCATCGAAGAAGAACAGGGGCTGCTTGTGGCCATCGCGGCGCAACGGCAGCAACATTCGCTCCCCGTCGAAAACCTCCCTGACGAGGGCAACGGCCAGCTGCCGCGCCGTGCTCGCGTCGAACAGCAGGCTCTCCGGCACCTCCCGGCCGATCAGCCGCTCCAGCGACAGCCTCATCTCGACGGCCAGCAGAGAATCGCCGCCCAGTTCGAAGAAGTCCGCACCCGGGTCGACAGCCTTCCGCCCCAGCATGCGCGCCCAAAGCGCAGCGATCTCCAGCTCGAGCGTGGAGCGCGCGCTCTGCTGGCGCCCGGGCGCCGAGAACTGTTGCGCCAAGGCAGAGCGGCTCACCTTGCCGGTGGCTCCCTTCGGCAGCTGCGGCACCAGGTGGATGCGACGTGGCACCTTGAAGGGCACCAGCCGTTCAGCGAGGTAGCGGCGCAGCTGCTGGGCCGTCACGGTGGCACCGGCCCGGGGCACCACGGCGGCCGCCAGATCCTCGCCCAGCCGGACGTGCGGCACGGCGAAGCTGGCAGCTTCCGAGACATCGGGATGGCGCAGCAGCGCCTGGTCCACCTCGGCTGGAGCAATCTTTTCCCCGCCGCGGTTCACGATGTCCTTCAGCCGGCCGGCGATGGTGAGGAAGCCTTCCGCATCGATGACGCCAAGGTCGCCGGTGCGGAACCAGCCGTCCTCCAGCGCCGGCTGCGGGTGGCCGCGGTCGTCCAGGTAGCCGGGTGTCACACCCGGCCCGCGCGCCAGGATCTCTCCCTTGGCACCCGACGATAGAGCGTCGCCGGTCAGCA
>DATEDK010000160.1:0-5379 GCA_035281685.1 Kiloniellales bacterium
TGCACAATCTCCAGGACACAAGGGGAAGCGGTGCCTTCTTCTCGGCACCGCGCTTCCCGTTCCGCCGCCCCTCACCCTCGCTACGCTCGACCTCTCCCCCTCGGGAAGGTGAGTTGGTGCTTCCGCTCTGCTCTAGCGACCTCGGCGCGTCGGCGTTCTCACCGTTCTCTTCGCGGTCTTTCTCGCCGGCGTTTTCGCAGCGATCCTCTTCGGTGCGATCTTCTTCTTCCGGGGCGCCTTCGTCGCGCCGGTCTTCCTGGCCGCTGGCTTGCGCGATGCAGCCTTCTTCGCGGCCGTTCGCTGCGACAGCACCCGCTTCGGCCGAGCAGCCTCGCCTTGTCGGGCGAGGGCACGGTCAGCCTTGCGCTCCAGAGTGTGTTGCTCGGCCTCCGCGGCGCGCTGCAGCAGAGAGCCCAGCTGCTGAACAACACGCTCCGACTCTGCCGCCTCGCGCGGTGGAGCAGCCGTGAAGGCCTCCGGGCCGATGGACTCCGGTCCCGGCCGTCGTCCCAGCGCCGCGGCATAGAGCGGGTCCTCGCGGAGCGCGGCCTCCATGGCCACGCGCCGCTCTCGCTCGAAGCGGTCGATATCCTGCTGGCTGAGCTCCGGTGCGAGGCGCCGCAGGCGGCGGCGCAGGGCCTTGGTGAGCGGCTGCATGGGGCTACCTCGCGGTCTTGAAATCCAGGCGGTCGGCGAACCACTGCTGGGTCAGCAGATCGAAGCGGCAGCGGCGCCCGCCGAGGCCCTTGTACTGATCCATGATGTTGGGGAACTGCGGCACGGCGCGCTGGGCGTGGTAGGAGGTGAAGGGCGGATAGCCCTTGTTCGGCCAGCGATCGGTGGCCGAGGCGAAGGCTCTCCCCTCGTAGGTGGCGAAGCGCGGCGGCAGGGGATCGGTGGCAAGCGCGCGGAACTTCTTGTTGATCAGGCGGCGCCCCAGGCCGTCGTTGTCGTAGAGGTCGTCGACGAAGGTCCTGGCGTCCGACGCCGCATGGCCGAACTCGTGCAGCGCGGTCGGCATCGACTGATCGACGTTGCTGCAGAGCGTCACCACGCCCGGCGACTGGGTGAAGCGGCCGATCTCGAAGCGATTGCCGTCGAGCTCGTAGGTCTTCTTGGTTCGCCTCAGATCGTCCAGCGCGCCGAAGGCATAGGCGCGGCTGTGCGCGGTCATGCCGTGCACGACGTAGACCACGTCCGCCGAAATCGCGCGGGCGCGCAGGAACTCGCGAATCTCTCTCGTCTTCGGCCGCGCGCTGGTGGGGTCGGGCACGCTGGTGGCGAAGGCGTGCGCGGCCGTCATCGCGAGGCCGGGATCGCGGAAGGTCTCGAACTGCACGGCGCCGCGCTCCTCGCGCACGGCGAGCACGTCTTCCGCCAGCGTCAGCAGGTCCTCCAGGATGTAGGCGACGATCATGCCGAAGCGCGGCTGGTCGGCGGCCAAGGGATCGCGCGTCAGCTGACCGTTCGGTCCTTCGAAGACGGCGTTCGCCAGGATCAGCACGGTATAGGGTTCCGCCGCGCCGTTGCGCGCCTTCACCAGGACGCGGCGGCCCGGCGCGCCGGGCTGCACCTCGAGCTCCACAGCGGCGGTGCCACCGCCGTCGCCCGAGAGCCTGGCGGCATAGCGTCCGGGCGGCACCTGGGCAGCGGCAGGGAACTGTGCGAAACAGCACCAATGGGGCCGGGAGAAGCGGCCGTCGATCCGCTGCCGGCGCCCGCCGACGGTGAACTCGAGATGGGGTCTGCCACGCAGCCCCACGGCAGGAACGACGAGCGGCTCGTCCGAATGGGCGATGACCATCGGTGCTTCTCGCAACCACCGCGGAAGAAGGCGAAGATAGCTCACCCTGGGTGACGCACCCAATAATTCCCGTTGAAAGAGACCCGCCGAGTCGCAATTTCACCGCCGATGTCCAGTGAAAATCACGATAGCGATCCCGAGAGCTCGCGCTTCTCCCTGCGCGCCAGGCGCTACGTCGACGTCGGCCGCACCATGGGCGGCTACGCGGCGGGCTATGCGCTGCGCCGCCTTTTCGGCCGCGAGGTCGGCGACAAGGCCGAGCATGCGAGCCTGCTGACCGAGGCCCTGGGCGGGCTCAAGGGACCGCTGATGAAGGCGGCGCAGATCCTGGCCACCGTCCCGGACGCGCTGCCCAAGGAATATGCCGAAGCACTGCGCCAGCTGCAGGCCAATGCGCCCTCGATGGGCTGGCCCTTCGTGAAGCGTCGCATGGCAAGCGAGCTCGGGCCTGGCTGGGAGAAGAAGTTCGCCAGCTTCGCGCACGAGGCGGCGCACGCGGCCTCCCTCGGCCAGGTACACAAGGCGACCGACCACCAGGGCCGCCTCCTGGCCTGCAAGCTGCAGTACCCGGACATGGCGTCGGCCGTGGAGGCCGACGTGCGGCAGCTGAGGATCGCGATGAACCTCTACCGCCGGGTCGACCGCACGATCGACACCCGCGAGGTGCAGGAGGAGCTGGCCGAGCGCCTGGCCGAGGAGCTCGACTACCGGCGCGAGGCCCGACACATGCGGCTCTACCGCCTGATGCTGGCGAAGGAGCCGAGGGTCCACGTACCCGATCCGGTCGAAGCGCTCTCCACGCAGCGCCTGCTCACCATGACCTGGGTCGAGGGCACGCCCTTCATGCGCTTCCTGGCCGAGCATCCCGAGGTCGAGATGCGCAACCGGGTCGCGCTCAACATGTTCCGCTGCTGGTACGTCCCCTTCTACGACTACGGCGTGATCCACGGCGATCCGCACCTCGGCAACTACACTTTCACGCCCGAGGGAGACGTCAACCTGCTCGACTTCGGCTGCATCCGCGTGTTCCGGCCGGAGTTCGTCTGGGGCGTGATCGCGCTCTACGAGGCGCTGCGCGACGAGGACGAGCCCAAGATGGTGGCCGCCTACGAGGCCTGGGGCTTCCGCGATCTCGGCCGCGAGAAGCTCGCCGCGCTGAACCTCTGGGCGCGATTCCTCTACAAGCCCCTGCTGGAGGACCGCTCGCAGCGCATCCTGGGCGAGGGTGGGGTCTATGGCGCCGAGGTGGCGAACAAGGTGCACCGCGAGCTCAGGCGCCTGGGCGGCATCCGCCCGCCGCGCGAGTTCGTGCTGATGGATCGCGCGGCCATCGGGCTGGGCTCGGTCTTCATGCACCTGAAGGCCGAGGTGAACTGGTACCGCCTGTTCCACGAGCTGATCGCCGGCTTCGACAGCGAGGCGCTCAGGGCGCGGCAGGAGGCCGCGCTGGCCGCCGTCGGCCTCTGAGCGGCCGCTTGCCAACGCGGGCTGCCTGAGGTTCCTCTAGGGCTTCCGGCCGGGCCGGGGAGAGCGCCGATGATCACCATCTTCGTGAAGACGCCGCACGGCCTGGTGCGCCACGACGGTGGTCATGACATGACCATCCCGCCGGAGACGACCTGGATCGACCTCTCGGCACCGACCCGCGCCGAGGAGAAGACCGTCGAGGCCCTGATCGGCATCGACATCCCGACCCGCGAGGAGATGCAGGAGATCGAGACCTCCTCGCGCCTGCGCCAGGAGGACGGCGCGCTCTACATGACCGTGCAGCTCGTCGCCAACATGACGACGCCGCAGCCCTTGACCACCGCTGTCTCCTTCATCCTGGTCGGCGGCCGGCTGGTCACGCTGCGCTACGCCGATCCGCTCCCCTTCAAGCTCTTCGGCTCCTATGCCGAGACGCACCATGCGTCCTGCAGCAGCGGCGAGAACGCGCTCTCGGGGCTCCTGGAGGCGATCATCGATCGGCTCGCCGACGTGCTGGAGATGGCCGGGCAGGACGTCGAGGCGATCAGCCACGAGATCTTCGACCAGAGCAACACCAGGCGCGGCTCGCGCGCCTTCCGCGCGATCCTGCAGCGGATCGGGCGCGCCGGCGACATCGCCGCCAAGGCGCGGGAGTCGGTGTTGAGCCTGAACCGCGCCGTCACCTTCCTCGGCCTGGTCGCGCCCGACCTCGGCGGCAAGAAGAAGGCGGCGCACCTGAAGACCATGGCGCGCGACCTGCAGTCGCTGGCCGACTACGCCAACTTCATCTCCGGCAAGGTGACCTTCCTCTTGGACGCCACGCTCGGCATGCTGTCGATCGAGCAGAACGACGTCATCAAGATCTTCACCATCGCCGCGGTGATCTTCCTGCCGCCCACCCTGGTCGGCACGATCTACGGCATGAACTTCAAGTTCATGCCGGAGCTCGACTGGCCGTTCGGCTATCCGCTGGCGATCGGCCTGATGGCCGTCTCGGCGATCATTCCCTGGGTCTATTTCAAGCGGAAGAAGTGGGTGTGATCCTTCTCCCGTCATCTCGGACGCGCTGCAGCACGAAGTGCTGCTGCGCAGATCCGGGACCCATTGTCGAGAGCCGGGCAGCCCCGGATCAGCACCGCACCGCTACGCGCTGCGGTGCATCCGGGGTGACGAGGCGAGGATGTAAGCAGCGAAGCAGACGAGGCCACCATGCCCGACCGTAAACCTCGCCGCGTGATCGTAACGGCGGCGGCCGCCGGCCTGGGCCTGGTGATCGCCCGCTCCTTCCGCGCCACCGGCGACACCGTGGCGATCTGCGACGTCGACCAGACCGCGCTCGCGCGCTTCGCCAAGGAGCAGCCGCAGGTGCTGGCGCAACCGGTCGACCTCGCCGACGAGAAGGCGACCGGCCAGTTCATGCGCCGCGCCATCGAGACGATGGGCGGCGTCGACATCCTGGTGAACAACGGCGGCATCGCCGGGCCGACCGGGCCGCTCGAGGCGGGCGACCCCGCCGCGATCGAGCGCTGCGTGCAGGTCTGCCTCTTGTCGCAGTTCTGGACGCTGCGCCAGGCGCTGCCGGCGATGAAGGCGCAGAAGAGCGGGCTGATCGTGAACATCTCCTCGACTGCCGGGCTCTTCGGCTATCCGCTGCGCACGCCCTACGCGGCGGCGAAATGGGGCGTCATCGGGCTCACCAAGTCGCTCGCCATGGAGGTCGGCCCGAGCGGCATCCGCGTCAATGCGATCTGCCCCGGCAGCCTGACCGGAGAGCGCATGGAGCGGGTGATCGCCGCCGAGGCCAAGGCGCGCCACACCACGACCGAGGAGATCTATCGCGGCGTGCTGAAGGGCGTCAGCTTGCGCACCTTCATTTCGCCCGAGGAGATCGCCGGCATGATCCACTACCTGGCCTCGCCCGCCGGTCGCGCCATCACCGGCCAGGCGATCTCGATCGACGGCGGCACGGAGACGCTGGCGACGCTGTAGGTAAGCCGACCTTCGCCATCGGGGAACTGTTGCAGATTTCGCCTGTCATCCCGGCCGAGCGCAGCGAGAGCCGGGACCCAGGGGCCAAGCGGCCGAGCCCTATGGCCCCTGGGTCCCGG
>DATEDK010000161.1:0-3564 GCA_035281685.1 Kiloniellales bacterium
GAACTTGCCGAGCGACAGGTCCGAGGTGGAGAAGCCGCCGGTCGAAATCGACGAGAAGGCGTGCAGCGTGGCCTCCAGCGGCGTCATCCCCGCCGCCCAGAAGGCGATCCCCGCGACGACAGCGAGCGCGACGTAGGTGGCGGTGGTCACGGCGGCGATCTGCGAGGCGCGCGGCAGCACCTTCTCCGAGCGGTCCGAGGACTCCGTGCGCATGATCTGCATGCCGCCGACCCGGAGCACCGGCAGCACCGCGAGCGCGATCACGATGAAACCGATGCCGCCCTGTGCCTGCAGCAGACCGCGCCACAGCAGAAGCCCGGACCCGAGGCGATCGAGCCCGACAATCACCGTGGAGCCGGTGGTGGTGAAGCCGGAGACCGTCTCGAAATAGGCGTCGGTGAAGCTGAGGTCGGTCTCGCCGAACATGAACGGCAGCGCACCGAAGACCGGCAGCCCGTACCAGCAGAGCGGGGTCAGCAGGAAGGTCTGGCGCAGCGACAGGGGCATGCGATGCTGGCGCGTGGTCAGCGCGAGCGCGCCGCCGACGAAGGCGGCGATCGCCGCCGCGCCGAGAAAGACCGTCGCCTCGCTCTCGTCGCGGCCGGAATCGACCAGCGCGGGCAGCAGCATGAACAGGCCTTCGGCGACGAGGCAGAGCGCGAAGACGTGGAGCACGGGACGCAGGTCGAACAAGGCGGGCCGGCGGCAAGGGCGGGGGGCGGGAGCCTAGCAGCTTGACGGCGGCGCCGCATGGGCGCGCCCGGGCGACTGCCGGTCGCGGGCCAGCTGCCCGCGGCTACCAAAGCGCGTGACCCGCGCGTGGCGTGAACTTCTGGGCCTCCCAAAGCATTGATGAGCGCGAGGAGGGGAGGACCTTTCGATCTCAGGGGATCGTGTCATGCGTTCCAAGGCAACGGGATATCTGATCGTCGGTTTCCTGCTCTCGGCGGGCCTGCTCGGCTCCGGGCCGGCCGCGGCGGACTCGGCCATCGCCTTCACGGACGACGCGCAAACCTACGGCTACTGCTACGACACAGCCGACGCCAATCTTTGCGCCGAGAAGTATTGCTTCGAGGGCAGCAAGGGCGCGCCCTGCCAGACGCGCTTCCGCTCGGCGGCGCGCGGCTACTTTTCGCTGGCGCTGGGCGACCGCGGCTGGGGCGTGGGCTACTCCACCTCCAACAGCAACCTTGCCGGCGAAAGCGCGATGGCGCAGTGCTGGCAGCAGACCCAGGGCTGCCGCGTCGTCGAGACCTGGCAGGCCAAGGGCAAGAACGAATAGGGCCTGCGGCGTCCGCAACGGGAGTTCGGGGGGCTGAACGCCTGAACGCCGGCCCACCGCGAGCTTCCAAGCATTGGAGCCATTGCAGTGGCGTTGAGCCCAACCGTCAGCTCGGGGGAGTTGCCATGTTCTTTAGGTCTTGCTGTGTCGTCACCCTGCTCGCCCTGGCGGGATGCGGTGGCAGCAGCTCGCAGCTTGAGGTCCCGCCGGAATCGGCCGTCGCCTTCACCCAGGACGCGCAGCGGTACGGCTATTGCTACGATAGCATCGACGTCAGCGGCTGCGCGGAACGCTATTGCTCCGAAGGCAGCGGGCGAACCTGCCAGACGCTCTTCCTCGCCGACCAGGAGGGCTACTACGTGCTCGCGCTGGGGAACCAGGGCTGGGGCGTCGGCTTCTCCGCGTCCGATAGGGACCACGCCGGCAAGCGTGCGATGCACCAATGCGAGCAGCAGACTGAAGGCTGCCGCGAGGTGGAGAGCTGGCAGACCGACGGCGTCAAATAGGGCGACTACTTCCTGAACAGGAATTCGCGGCCGACCTTCACGCGGCGAACGCCGTCGTATTCGACGATGTCCGCCGTCGCATAGGTTTCGGCCCAGCGCGCCGGCAGGTAGCTGCCGGTGCCGATGACGTCGACCGGCGCCTGCGCCTCCGCCATCACCCTGCACTTGCGCGGATCGAAGCCTGAGGAGGCGACGATGCGCACCTTCGGGAAACCGGCTTCGTCCAGCGCCTCGCGCAGGCGCCAGATCGCGGCCGCCGTCACACCAGCGCCGACCAGGTGGCGCAGCTCCTCCTCGGTGCGATAGCCGCGGGTCGTCTCCGGCACATGCCGTTCGAGGACTGCGTAGGAGACCGTGGGGTCGAGTCCCTCGATGAAGCGGCTGCCGGGCGTGTCGAGCCGCATGGCGAGCTTGCCCGCCGCGGCGCGGTCCGGGAAACGGCGGGCCACCTCGAGCGAGTCGCTGATCTCGCGGCCGAAGTAGTCGACCAGGACGGTCATCGGATCGTCGGGCCAGAGCTCGTCGAACATCTCGGCCGCGCGCACCGTGGAGCCGGCGTAGCCGATCAGCGCGTGCGGCATGGTGCCGAGCCCGCCCGGCTGGCCGAAGTAGTGCGCGGTCGCGTCGGTGGCGTTGCCGATGAAGCCGACCGCATCGACCTTCCGCTTGGCTCGGGCCGAGCCGACCGAGGCAGCGTAGGCCATGAGCTCGGCCATCTCCGTGCCGGCGCAGTGCCGCGCGTCCATCGCCAGGAAGGCCGCCTTCGGCAGATCGGCGCACATGGTGAAGGCGTTGAAGGCGGCAACCGAGGCCGGCCCCAGCTTCATCAGGAAGAGCGTCTCCATCTCGGAGAGCTCGGAGAGCAGGCCGGTGATGTAGAGGATGGGCTCGCCGGCGCCGACCCACTTGCCCTCCGGCCGCCGGAGGTCGATCTCGAAGCGCGCGCCGCGCGCGGCACCGGCCTTGGTCAGCCACTCGATCGCCAGCCTGGGCGCCGAGATCACCGGGCGGCGCATGAACACGGCGTAAGTCACCTTGGAGTCGCCGAAGCGCTCGACGATGCGCCGGGTGCGGCGGAAATACTGGTCGGTCCAGGCGGCGACGTCCGCCTCGCTGACGGGCCACTCGGCCGAGCGCAGGTACCTACGGGCCAGATCGTCGGCGCTCATCGCAGCCTCCCGCCACCGTTGTCCGGGGAGAGTTCCGCGCGATCAGAAGGCGCCGCGCCAGGGCAAGTCAAGGCAGCCTCATTGGGCGTTGGCATCGAGCCCCCCTGGCCGATCCTTCGACACGGCCGCTCCGCGGCCTGCTCAGGATGAGGTCTTTGGTTTGTCTACAAACCCACCAACCTCATCCTGAGCAGCGGTGCGCCAGCACCGCGTGTCGAAGGATGTGCCAAGGGGCACGTCTCTAGTACCGCACCTCGACCAGATAGAGTCCCTGTGCCGGCGCGGTAGGGCCGGCGGCGCGGCGGTCGCGGGCTTCGAGCGCCCGCGTCAGGTCGCCGGCGCTCCACTTGCCGCGGCCGACCAGCGAGAGCGAGCCCACCATGTTGCGCACCTGGTGGTGCAGGAAGGAGCGCGCCGCGGCGGAGACCTCGATCTCCTCGCCGAGCCGGCGCACCTCCAGGCGATCCAGCGTCTTCAGCGGGGAGGACGCTTGGCACTCGGCCGCGCGGAAGGAGGAGAAGTCGCGGTGGCCGACCAGGCGCTGCGCGGCCTCGTGCATCGCCGCGGCGTCGAGCGCCACCGGCAGCCACCACACGCGGCCCCTGTC
>DATEDK010000162.1:0-7134 GCA_035281685.1 Kiloniellales bacterium
GCCTCGCGCAGACCCTCGCGGCTGCCGACCACCCAGGCGGCGGCTGGCCTGATGTTCGCGGCCGCGAGCGCACGGTCGAGGATCGCGCGGGTGGTGGAGCCCTCCTCGCGCAGGATCAGCCGCTCGCCCGCGAGCTCGGCCAAGGCCACGCTGCGGCGCCTCGCCCAGGGATGCGCGCGCGCCACCAGCAGCACCAGCGAGCCGCGTTCCAGCGCGACCAGATGCAGGCCGCGCTCGCGTTCGACGTCGGGCAGCACGCCGAGGTCCGCGCGCCGCTCCTTGAGCGCGGCCAGCACGGCCTCGCCGTTGCCGAAGGTCAGCTGCAGCTCGATGCCCGGATGGCGCCGGCCGAAGGCGGCGAGCAGCGGCATCACGAGGTAGGGAGCGTCGGCCGCCACGCGCAGCCGGCCGCGCTTCAGGCCGCGTGCGGCGGAGAGCAGCTGCGCTGCTTCCTGCTCGACCGCGAAGAAACGCCGCGTGACATCCAGCAGCGCGCGGCCAAGCTCGGTCGGCGCGCTTTGCCGCCCGCGCCGCTCGAAGAGCTGCACGCCGTAGCTGGCCTCGAGCTGCTTCACCTGTTCGGAGAGCGTCGGCTGCGTCACGTTGAGTTTGGCGGCAGCCTTCACGAAGCCGCCTTCGGCGGCCACGGCATGGAAAGCGCGAAGCTGGGCGTAGTTCATCGGCAGAACCTATATGACACATAATAACAATCGATTGGATTTATATCCAGAGGCCTCATAGGTCTGTAAGCGCCCTAGCTGGAGGCCCCGATGACCGTGAAGCCGTCCCTGTCCCCGACGAACGATCCCTGGCTGCTGACGCCAGGCCCGCTCACCACCTCGCCGACGGTGAAGCAGGCGATGCTGCACGACTTTGGTTCGCGCGATCACGGCTTCATCGCCGTCAACAGACGCATGCGCGAGCGCCTCCTCGAGATCGTCCACGGCCAGGGCACGCACGTCGCCGTGCCGCTGCAGGGCTCCGGCACCTTCGTGGTCGAGGCGATGATCGCGACCTTCCTGCCGGCGAGCGGCAAGCTCTTGGTGTTGGTGAACGGCGCCTACGGCCGCCGCATGGTGAAGATGTGCGAGGTCGCGGGCCACGCGCACGCCCAGCTGGAATGGGCCGAGGACCAGCCGGTCGATCCCGCCAAGGTCGAGACGGCGCTGGCCGCAGACCAGTCGATCACCCACGTCGCCGTCGTGCACTGCGAGACCACCAGCGGCGTGCTGAACCCGGTCAAGGCCGTGGCCGAGGTCGTGCAGCGCCAGGGCCGGCGCCTGCTGATCGATGCGATGAGCGCCTTCGGCGCGCTCGCGATCGATGCGCGGAGCATTCCCTTCGATGCCGTCGTCGCCTCCTCGAACAAGTGCCTGGAGGGCGTCCCCGGCATCGGCTTCTGCCTGGCGCGCAAGGCCGCGCTGGAGGAGACCAAGGGCAATTGCCCTTCGCTGTCGCTCGATCTCTACGACCAGTGGTTCGCCATGGAAGGCAACGGCCAGTGGCGCTTCACCCCGCCGACCCACGCGATCCTCGCCTTCGATCAGGCGCTCGGCGAGTTCGAGGCGGAGGGCGGCCAGCCGGGCCGCGGCGGGCGCTATGCCGAGAACTGCAAGATCCTCGTCGAGGGCATGCGGGCGCTGGGCTTCCAGACGCTGCTGCCGGACCGGCTGCAGGCGCCGATCATCGTGACATTCCTGATGCCCTCCGACCCCAAGTTCCACTTCCAGAGCTTCTACGACCGCCTGCGCGAGCGCGGCTTCGTGATCTATCCCGGCAAGCTGACCGTGGCCGACACCTTCCGCATCGGCTGCATCGGCCGGCTTGGCCGCGCCGAGATGGAGGGCGCGCTCGCCGCGATCCGCGCGGTGTTGGGCGAGATGGGGGTCACACGCTGCGCGCCGAAGGCCGCGGCCTGAAGAGACGATGATTCGGAGACGATGATGGGTGTCATGACACGCGATGTAAGGGTGAACGGCCGGGTCTACGCCTGGCCGAAGCGGCCGACCGTGGTGGTCTGCCTGGATGGCTCGGCGCCGGCCTATCACCTGGAGGCGATCAAGGCCGGGCACATGCCGTTCCTGGCCCAGGCGATCCGCCGCGGCGCCGACCTGCGCGCCGACTGCGTGATCCCGTCCTTCACCAACCCCAACAACCTCTCGATCGTCACCGGCGCGCCCCCCGCCGTGCACGGCATCAGCGGCAACTTCTTCCTGGATCCCGACAGCGGCCAGGAAGTGATGATGAACGATCCGAAGTTCCTGCGCGCCGAGACCATCTTCGCCGCCTTCCAGAAGGCCGGCGGCAAGGTGGTGGTCATCACCGCGAAGGACAAGCTGCGGGCGCTGCTCGGCAAGGGCCTGACGCCAGGCCCGGACGCGATCTGCTTCTCGGCCGAGAAGGCGGACAAGACGACGCTGGCGGCCAACGGCATCGAGAACGCGCTGGCCTTCGTCGGCCTGCCGTTGCCGGAGGTCTACTCGGCCGACCTCAGCGCCTTCATCTTTGCCGCGGGCGTGAAGCTGATGCGCCGCGACCGGCCCGATCTCATGTACCTCTCGACCACCGATTACATCCAGCACAAGCACGCGCCGGGCACGGCGGTGGCGAACGACTTCTACGCGATGATCGACCGCCACCTGGCCGAGCTCGACGCTGCGGGTGCCGCCATCGTCCTGACCGCCGACCACGGCATGAACGCCAAGCACGATCGCAGCGGCCGGCCGGACGTGATCTTCCTGCAGGACCTGCTCGACGAGTGGATTGGCGCCGGCCCAGGGGACAAGAAGAGGGCCCGCGTGATCCTGCCGATCACCGACCCTTACGTCGTGCACCACGGCGCGCTCGGCTCCTACGCGGTCATCCATCTGCCCGAGGAACTGCGCGCCGAGGCAGCCGAGCGCATCAGGGCGTTGCCGGGGATCGAGCTGGTGCTCTCCAGGGCCGAGGCCTGCGAGCGCTTCTCGCTGCCGGCCGACCGGACCGGCGACCTTGTGGTGGTTTCCGCCACCTCCAAGGTGCTCGGCAGCAGCGCTGCCAAGCACGATCTCTCCGGCCTGACCGAGCCGCTGCGCTCGCACGGCGGCATCTCCGAGCGCGAGGTGCCGCTGATCTCGACCCGGCCGATCGCCGCGCCGCCGGCGCGGCGCCTGCGCAACTACGACGCCTTCGACCTGGCGCTCAACTACGTGCTCTGAGGAGAGCCCCATGCCCGAGGGCCGCAGCAAGCTGCCGATCCACGAGAGCCTGCGCATCGCCGGCGAACGCCGCGATTGCGCCAGGCACATCGAGGTGCACAATCCCTACGACCGCTCGTTGGTCGGCACGGTGCCGAGCGCCGGCGTCGCCGAGGTGCGCGAGGCCTTCGACCGGGCGGCCGCCTATCGCGCCGGCCTCTCCCGGCACGAGCGCTCGACGATCCTGCGCCGCACCGCCGAGCTCCTAGAGAGCCGCAAGGAGGCGATCTCCGACCTGATCACCGCGGAGAGCGGCCTCTGCAAGAAGGACACGCTCTACGAGGTCGGCCGCGCCTGCGACGTCTTCAATCTTTCCGCCTCGCTGGTGCTGCTCGACGATTCGCAGACCTTCTCCTGCGACGTCTCGGCTCAGGGCAAGGCGCGGCGCATCCACACGCTGCGCGAGCCGGTGACGGCGATCTCCGCGATCACGCCCTTCAACCATCCGCTGAACCAGGTGGCGCACAAGGTGGCGCCATCGATCGCCACCAACAACTGCATGGTGTTGAAGCCCTCGGAGAAGACGCCGCTGACGGCCTATCTGCTGGCCGACGTCCTCTACGAGGCGGGATTGCCGCCGGCGATGTTCTCGGTGGTGACCGGCGATCCGGCCGCGATCGCCGACGAGATGATCACCAACCGCCACGCGGAGATCGTGACCTTCACCGGCGGGGTGGCCATCGGCAAGTACATCGCCGCCAAGGCCGGCTACCGCCGGGTGGTGCTGGAGCTCGGCGGCAACGATCCGCTGATCGTGATGGAGGACGCCGACCTCGAGCGGGCGGCGACGCTGGCGGCGAGCGGCGCCACGAAGAACTCCGGCCAGCGCTGCACCGCGGTGAAGCGCATCCTCGTGCAGGAGTCGATCGCCGACGCCTTCGTCGCGAGGCTGCTGCCCAAGGTGCAGGCGATCAGCTACGGCGATCCGACGAACCCGAAGACCGACATGGGCACGGTCATCACCGAGGATGCCGCCAAGCTCTTCCAGCGGCGGGTCGAGGATGCCGTCAGGCACGGCGCCCAGCTGGTGCACGGCAACGGCCGCGAGGGCGCGCTCTACCAGCCGACTCTGGTCGACAAGGTGCCCTACGACTGCGAGCTGGTGCGCGAGGAGACCTTCGGCCCGGTCGTGCCGGTGATCCGCTTCAAGGATCTCGACGAGGCGATCCGCATCGCGAACTCCACGGCCTTCGGCCTTTCTTCCGGCATCTGCACCGACCGCATGGACTGGATCACCCGCGCGGTGAAGGAGCTGCGCGTCGGCACGGTCAACGTCTGGGAAGTGCCGGGATACCGCATCGAGATGTCACCCTTCGGCGGCATCAAGGACTCCGGTCTCGGCTACAAGGAGGGCGTTCTGGAAGCGATGAAGTCCTTCACCAACGTGAAGACCTTCTCGCTGCCCTGGTAGATCAGACCGGCGGCGGTTCGGTCCAGGCGACCCAGAGGAAGAGCGCGCCGAAGACGACGACAGCGAGCGCGCCGGCGATCGCAAAGCTGCGCGCGAGGATCGTCGCCAGCCGGCCGCGCTCGGCCGCCAGGCCCAGTGCGAGCTGCCGCGAGCCCACCGCGAGCAGCGCCAGCACGCCGACGGTCACCGCCGTGCCGACCGCCATCGCCAGGGTCGCGCCGATGCCGGCGGCGACCAGACCCTGCCCGAAGGTGAAGAGCAGGACGATGACGGCGCCGGTGCAGGGCCGGATGCCGATCGAGACAGCCATGGCCCAGAAGTCGCGCGCCGGTATGGCCACCGCCGGCGCCGTCCAGCCGTGCGTATGGCCATGGACGCGGCCATGCTCCGCGTGATGGTGGTGGTCGTGATGGCTTCCCGCGTGATCATCATGCCGATGGCTGCGTCCCGCCAGCGCGCGCCAGAGCATGGCGAGCCCCAAGAGCACGATCAGCGCGTAGCTGACGATCTCCAGGAGCTGCACGTCGCGGGTGACCTGCAGGCGGGCGCGGTCGAGCAGCATTGCCAGCACGGCCACCAGCACGATGGCGCTGACCGCCTGCAGCAGCGAGGAGACCGCGGTCAGCTTCAGGCCGCTTCTGACCTGACTGCCGTTGGCGAAGAGGTAGGAGGAGATGATGAGCTTGCCGTGTCCCGGACCGGCGGCGTGCAGCACGCCGTAGAGGAAGGATCCGGCGCAGAGCGCGATCAGCGCACCGGATTGGCCCGCTTTCAGCTGTCCCAGCAGCTCCACCAGCTCTTTCCGCAAGGCGGCCTGCTGCGCCAGCATCCAGGCCCAGAAGCTCTGCAGCCAGCTCGGGTCCGACGGCGCTTCGGCCGGTGCCGGGAGGCCGGGAAGGCTTTGCGCCAGGGCGTTGCAGGCCAAGAGGGCGAGGGCAGCCGCCAGAAAGCCGCCCGTCGCAGACCGGAGGGGACGTCGGGTAAAGGCTGCCATCGGAGCTCGGCTCGTCGAGGTCCGCTCAGCTCTGACCGCAGTCGAAGCGCACGTAGGTCGGGAAGTAGGCGCCGTAGTAGAGCGGCTCGCTCTGGTCCTGCTCGAGCCGCGCCTGGCAGCCTTCCGGCACGAGGACCGCATCCTCGGCGAGAGCGACATCGACGTAGTAGCTGTCGTCGAAGAGGCCCACGGCGAGGTCCTGCGGGTCGATCGGCTCCGGCAGGGGCACCCGGAAGCGATAGAGCACCAGACCCTCGTCGTTCACCTCGGCATAGAACTCCTTCACCGCGCCGACGTTGTGCCTGTCGCTGCGGATTTTGACGTGCGTGAAGAAGCTGTACTCCATGAGGTTGATCGCGCTGACACCGACCAGCGCGTCGAGCTCCTGCTGCGAGAGCAGGCCGTCGCCGTCGCCGTCGAAGTCCTCCTGCACCAGCGCCGAGTAGAGGTCGTCGAAGAGCCAGGTCACGTCGAGCGCCGTCACCTTGCCGCCCTCGACGACATAGCTCAGCGTCGCATCGATCCAGACATGCGGATGCGCCGCCGCGGGCGTCGGCAGCGCCAGGAGCAGCAGAAGGGCGAATACTCGGGGTATCGGCATCAGACTCCGGCGCGGCGCGGGAGGGCCTGCAGTACCACGAAGATCAGCAGAGCCACCACGACAATCGACGGTCCGCTGGGCGTGTCCCAGAGCCAGGAAGCCCAGAGTCCGCCGCCGACGGCAAGGCTGCCGATCGCCGCAGCCCCGATCGCCATGATCTCGGGCGTCCGGGCCAGGCGGCGTGCGGCTGCTGCCGGCAGGATCAGCAGCGCGGTGATCAGCAGGATGCCGACCACCTTCATGGCCGTCGCCACCACCAGCGCCAGCAGCAGGAGGAAGGCGAGCTGCAGGGCGAAGACAGGCAGGCCTTCGGCGGCAGCCAGCTCCTCGTGCAGCGTGAGGCGCAGCAGCGGCCGCCAGAGCCAGGCCAGCACGGCCAGCACGACGGCCCCGCCGCCCCAGATCAGCGCGAGATCGCCCTGGGAGACGGCCAGCAGGTCGCCGAAGAGGTAGCTCAGGAGATCGATGCGCAGGAACTCCAGGAAGGAGAGCAGCACCAGGCCGAGCGCGAGGCCGGCGTGCGCCAGCAAGCCCAGCGCGGTGTCGCTGGCGAGAAGTTTCCGGCGCTGCAGCAGCAGGAGGCCGGTCGCGACGATGAGGCCGGTCGCGGCCACGCCCAGGATCGGGTCGAAACCGAGCAGGATGCCCAGGGCTATGCCGAGAAAGCCGGCATGCGCCAGCGCGTCGCCGAAGTAGGCCATCCGCCGCCAGACCACGAAGCAGCCGAGCGGGCCCGCGACCAGCGCGACGCCGATGCCGCCGAGCAGCGCGCGGACCAGGAAGTCGTCAAGCATGGTGGTGCTCTTGCTCGCCGTGCTCGGCGCAGCCCTCGACTGGCAGGACCTCGCCTGAGGGCGCATGGCGGTGGTCGTGATGGTGCGTGTAGACAGCC
>DATEDK010000163.1:0-3286 GCA_035281685.1 Kiloniellales bacterium
AGCGGGCCAGGGGTCCCCTCGCCCCCGAAGGGGGAGAGGGACAGGGTGAGGGGTGTGGGTGGGTCAATTGACTCCCCATGCCGCGGCGCACAGACTCCGCCTCGTCGCCGCGGCGCACAACGACAAGGGGTCACCGCCTTGGCCGAAGAGCAGCAGGGCCGCAAGGCCGAGCCGGTCATCATCAAAAAGTATGCCAACCGCCGGCTCTACAACACGGCGACCAGCTCCTACGTAACCCTCGACCACCTCTCGCAGATGGTGCAGGACAGCGTCGACTTCGTGGTCTACGACGCGAAGACCGGCGAGGACATCACGCGCTCGGTCCTGACCCAGATCATCGTCGAGGAGGAGTCCAAGGGGCAGAACCTGCTGCCGATCAACTTCCTGCGGCAGCTGATCTCCTTCTACGGCGACAACATGAAGTTCCTGGTGCCCCGCTACCTGGAGCACATGATGAGCGCCTTCGCGCAGAACCAGGAGCGGCTGCGCGCCACCATGCAGGAGACCATGGGCAGCTTCTTCCCCTTCGGCAGCCTGGAGGAGATGGGCAAGCAGAACCTGGCGCTCTTCGAGCAGGCCATGCGCATGTGGTCGCCCTTCGGGCCGGCCTTGAAGAACGAGGGCCAGGCAAAGCACGGCGGCAACGCCGCGGGGCCGAACCCCCCCGCCCCGGCACCGGCCCAAAGCAGGGAAGACCTGAACCGCCTGCAGACCGAGCTCGACCAGCTCAAGGCCCGCATCGAGAGCCTGACCCGCGAGCGCAAGGGCGAGTGAGCGGCTCGGCGACTGCGGGCGCAAAGCCGTCGCCCCGGAGGCGGTGTTTCAGGACATCTTTTACTGTCCTGTCTTCCCGGAAGCCGCGTCAGCGGCTATCCGGGATCCATGGTCCCGTGCTTGCGGACCGATGGATCCCGGGTCTGCGCAGCAGCACTACGTGCTGCAGCGCACCCGGGAAAACATGCTGAGAGAGTGAGAGAGATAGCGTGACTGACCCCACCACCTTCCTCGCGCTCCTCGACAAGCGCCCGGCCGCGTCGCCTGCGCTGGGCGGCGCCGGGCGGCGGGATGCCACCTCGGGCGACCTCGCTGCCCTCGCTCGGCGGACCATCGAGACGCTGAACGGGCTCGGCATCGGGCGCGGCGATCGCGTGGCGCTGGTGCTGCCGAACGGGCCGGAGATGGCAGCGGCCTTCCTCGCAATCGGCGCCGGTGCCACGACCTGCCCGCTCAATCCCGCCTACCGCGCCGAGGAGTACCGCTTCTATCTCGAGGACCTGAAGGCCAAGGCGATCGTGCTGCCGGCGGATACGGCGCAGCTGCCGCTGGCGCGCCAGGTCGCCGCTGAGCTCGGGCTCCTCGTGCTGGCGCTGACGCCGCATCCGGATTTCGCCGGCGCCTTTGCGCTCACCGTGGCGGAGCGGGGCAGGATGGCGCTCGCCCTGCGCCAGGGCAGCCCGGCCGAACCCGGCGACGTCGCGCTCATCCTGCACACCTCGGGCACCACCTCGCGCCCGAAGATCGTGCCGCTGACGCAGGCGAACCTGCTGGCCTCGGCGCACAACATCGCAGCGACGCTGCGGCTCTCGCCGGCGGATCGCTGCCTCAACATCATGCCGCTCTTCCACATCCACGGGCTGGTCGGCGCGACGTTGTCGTCGATGGCGGGCGGCGGCTCGCTCTACGCCACGCCGGGCTTCAATGCGCTGCGCTTCATGGCCGAGCTCGCCGAGGCCAGGCCCAGCTGGTACTCGGCCGTGCCGACCATGCACCAGGCGATCCTGGCGCGCGGCGAGCGGCAGCCCGAGGCGGCCAGGGCCGCCAGGCTGCGCTTCATCCGCTCCTCCTCCTCCTCGCTGCCCCCGCAGGTGATGGCCGGACTCGAAGCCCTCTTCGGCTGTCCGGTCATCGAGAGCTACGGCATGACCGAGGCGAGCCACCAGATGACCTCGAACCAGCTGCCGCCGGGAAAGCGCAAGGCCGGCTCGGTCGGTCCCGCCGCGGGGCCGGAGGTCGCGCTGCTGCTGGTCTCGGGCCAGGTGACGCGCGAGCCCGGCGTCGAGGGCGAGGTGGTGATCTCCGGTCCGAGCGTGACGCTGGGCTACGAGAGCAACGAGCAGGCCAACGCCGAGTCCTTCTTCTTCGAAGGCGGTCTGCCCTGCCGCGGCCAGCCGCTGCCCTGGTTCCGCACCGGCGACGAGGGCCGCTTCGACGCCGACGGCTTCCTCACCATCACCGGGCGGCTCAAGGAGATCATCAACCGCGGCGGCGAGAAGGTGAGCCCGCGCGAGATCGACGAGGCCGCACTCGACCATCCCGCCGTGGCCGAGGTCTGCACCTTCGCACTGCCGCACGACAAGCTGGGCGAGGAGGTCGCCTGCTGCGTCGTGCTGCGCGAGGGCACGAGCGCAACCGAGCAGGAGCTGCGTTCCTTCCTCGCGGCGCGCCTCGCCGACTTCAAGGTGCCGCGCAAGGTGCTGCTGCTGGAAGCGATCCCCAAGGGCGCCACCGGCAAGGTGCAGCGCATCGGCATGGCGCAAAGGTTGGGGTTGGCGTGAAGCCCCTCTCCCCCTTGCGGGAGAGGGGTGGGGGTGAGGGGGGTCGGTCGTTGCGATCCTCAAGACCCCAACCAACCGACCCCCCTCACCCCGGCCCTCTCCCGCAAGGGGAGAGGGAGGACTTCACCGGCAGAGCGGCAGGTCGATGAAAGTCTGCATCTACGGCGCAGGCGCGATCGGCGGGATGCTGGGGGCGCACCTGGCGAAGAGCAAGGCGGACGTCACTCTGATCGCGCGCGGCAAGCATCTGGCGGCGATGCGGGAGAAGGGCCTCACCTACGTCAGCGAGGCGGGCGAAGAGATCTTCGAGGTCAACGCGGTCGAGCGGCCCGAGGAGGCCGGCCCGCAGGATTACGTGCTGGTCACGCTGAAGGCCCCCGGTGTGGCCGCGATCGCCGAGCCGATGCAGGCGCTCCTCGGGCCCGACACCGTGGTGGTGACCGCGCAGAACGGCATTCCCTGGTGGTACTTCTACAAGCACGGCGGCCCGCTCGACGGGCGCACGCTCGACAGCGTCGACCCCGGCGGCCGGCTCTGGCGGCTGATCCCGCCCGAGCGCTGCCTCGGTTGCGTCGTCTACCCCTCGGCCGAGATCGAGGCACCCGGACGCGTGCGCCACGGCTACGGCAACCGCTTCATGCTGGGCGAGCCGGACGGCAGCAAATCGGCCCGCGCGATCGCGCTCTCCAAGCTCCTGAACGACAGCGGGCTGAAGGCCCCGGTCCGCGCGA
>DATEDK010000164.1:0-3199 GCA_035281685.1 Kiloniellales bacterium
ATGCCGATGCGGTCGCCGGCGACCAGGCCGAGGCGCATCAGGCCGCAAGCGAGCGCGTCGACGCGCTGCTTCAGCTCGGCATAGCTCCATCGGATCGACTGGTGGCACGCCACCAGCGCATCGCGCCCGGCATGCGCCGCACAGGCCGCGTCGAAGGCTCGTCCTATGGTGTCGCCGAGCAGCGCCTGGGTCGAGGTGCCGTGCACATAGCTCGGGGCGGGGTGTCTCATGCGGCCTCCCTCAGTGCCGGAAAATCCTCCTCGCGGTACTCGTGCTCGCCGCGCATGCCGGTTGCCTGGCGCTCGACCTCCTGGGCGCGCAACTGCACGCGGCGGATCTTGCCGGAGATGGTCTTGGGCAGTTCGGCGACGAATTCGACGCGCCGAATGCGCTTGTAGGGCGCGAGCTGCTTGCGCGCGTAGGCCAGCACGGCCTCGGCGAGCTCGCGGCTCGGCTCGTAGCCCGGGGCCAGCAGCACATAGGCCTTCGGCACCGCGAGCCGCAGGGCATCGGGACTGGGCACCACAGCAGCTTCGAGCACCGACTCGTGCTCGATCATCACGCTCTCGAGTTCGAAGGGGCTGATGCGGTAGTCGGAGGCCTTGAACACGTCGTCGGCGCGGCCGACGAAGGTCAGGTAGCCGTCGGCGTCGCGCGCCGCGGTGTCGCCGGTGCGGTAGTAGCCGCCCTGCATGACCTCGGCGGTCTTCTCGGGGTTGTCGATGTAGCCGACCATCAGCCCGGTCGGGCGTTCGCGCAGGTCGATCGCGACCTCGCCCTCGTCGGCCTCGCGGCCGTCGGGGTCGAGCAGCGCGATGCGGAAGCCCGGCAGCGGCAGGCCCATCGAGCCGGGCTTCAGCGGCAGCCCCGGCGCGTTGCCGACCTGCGCGCTGGTCTCGGTCTGGCCGTAGCCGTCGCGCAGCGTCAGGCCCCAGGCGGCACGAACCTGCTCGAGGATCTCGGGGTTCAGCGGCTCGCCGGCGCCGATCAGCTCGCGCAGCGCGAGCCTGTCGCGCCAGGCCGCGAGGTCCTCCTGGATCAGCATGCGCCACACTGTCGGCGGCGCGCACAGGCTGGTGACGCGGTGCGCGGCCAGCGCGGCCAGCAGGCCCGGCGCGCTGAAGCGCGCGCTGTTGAAGATGAAGACGCAGGCCCCCGCGTTCCACGGCGCGAAGAAGCAGCTCCAGGCGTGCTTGGCCCAGCCCGGCGAGGAGATGTTCAGGTGCACGTCGCCCGGCCGCAGGCCGATCCAGTACATCGTGCTGAGGTGGCCGACCGGGTAGCTCTGGTGGGTGTGCAGCACGAGCTTGGGCTTGGAGGTCGTGCCCGAGGTGAAGTACAGCAGCAGCGGGTCGCTGGCCCGGGTCGGCCCGTCCGGTTCGAACTGCGCCGGCTGTTCGAGCGAGGCGCCGAAGTCGGTCCAGCCCGGGACCGGCGGGCCGACGCACACGCGCGTGCAGTGCTCGGCCAGGCCGACGAACTTGGGCACCTGCGCCGACGCCGCCACGACGTGGCGGACTTCGCCTCGCTCGATGCGGTCCTTCAGGTCCTCGGGCGTCAGCAGCGCGGTGGCCGGGATCAGCACCGCGCCGAGCTTGATCGCCGCGAGCATGGTCTCCCACAGCGCCGGCTCGTTGCCCAGCACCATCAGGATGCGGTCGCCGCGCCGCACGCCCTGGCCGCGCAGGAAGTTCGCCACCTGGTTCGAGCGCGCCGACAGCTGCGCGAAGCTGAGCTTGCGCTCGCCGCCGTCCTCGCTGACGATCCACAGCGCGGTGGCCTCGTTGTCGCACGCCATCGCGTCGAAGTGATCGAGCGCCCAGTTGAATTCGTCGAGCCGCGGCCAGCGGAACTCGGCCGCGGCGGCCGCCGGGTTGCCGCGCAGGCGCAGTAGCAGGTCACGGGCGTGGAGGAAGGCGTCGAGGGAGCGGTTCATGGCGGTACGAGCTGCAAAGAAAAAGGGCGGTCGGAAGCCGGCCCCGACGGACCGGTCCGAACCGCAAGCCTCGAGGGGAGGCACCACAACGGAGAGAAGAAACGGGGTCGTCGTCAGAAGATCTGCAGGAAGCGCAAGTTCAGCCGGTGCTCTTCCTTGAAGCCGTTGCGCACCGACAGGTCGCGCCCGTAGGTCGCGAGGATCTGCTGGGTCGGGCTGATGAAAGTCGAGGCGCCGAGCTGCAGCTTGGTCAGCGACTGGCGGTCGTCCTGGTCGACGCCGTCGATCTCGTTCTCGCCGCCGGTGACGTGCTGCAGGCCGAAGCGCAGGTCGCTGCCGGCGCCCAGCGCGTAGCGCAGGAAGCCCTGGAACTCGTACTGGGGCTTCTGCTTGCGCTCCTGGCTCAGCGCGCCGTAGTCGTTGTTCTTGCCGTGGAACTGCACGTCGGCCACCAGGTCCATCGTCAGCTTGTCGGTCAGCGGCTTGATCCAGCCGGCCTGCAGGATGAAGCGCCAGCGGTTCTCGCCGAGGCTCAGCGGGTCGTTGTTGTCGTACTGGCCGGTCGGCAGGATCAGGAAGGGCGTGATGCCGAAGTGCTCCTTCGCATCGGCCTTGTTGAACCACACCGTCGCGGCGAGGATCAGGTCGGCCAGGCCCGAGTTGCTGCCCAGCGCCGCGATGTCGTCCTTGGCCCTGAGCTTGCCGAAGGGCAGCAGGAACTGCGGGTCGACGATCAGCCCGCCGATCTCGGTGAAATGCACGCCGCGCAGGATGCCGACGTCGGAGTCGAGCTTCGGATTGATGCCGACCTTGTCGCCGTTGGCGTAGAGCTTGTCGCGGGTGGCATGCTGGTAGTAGCCGAGCAACAGGTTGGTGCCGGGCGGCAGCGCGGTGTAGTCGCCGGCGTCGACGTCGATCGCCTTGGCGGGCAGCGTGAAGAGTGTCGCGGCGGCCAGGGCCGCCAGCGCGCACAGGGAGCGGGGGAACTTCATGCAGGGTCTCCTCGGGTTTGTGATGTCGTAATGGGCCTAGGGGTGGGGCGGGCCGCGCGGGCGGCCCTCATGAACCGCCGCCCGAGCTGACGTACAGCCAAAGCGCGTCCAGTTCTTCCGGCTTCAGGGTCGTGCCCCAGGCCGGCATCGCGCGCAGCCCCTGCGTGACCGAGCGCTCGAAGCGCTCGCGCTGGTCCTTGGGGAAGCTGCGCAGGTCGAAACTCGCGCCGGTGTTGACCATTCCGACGCCGTGGCAGCGCGCGCAGTAGCT
>DATEDK010000165.1:0-6071 GCA_035281685.1 Kiloniellales bacterium
GAGCGGCGTGGCGACGCTCGCCGACTTGGCCGGCAAGCGCGTTGCCATCGGCCCTGCCGGCAGCGGGATCAACACGCTGAGCCGCAGCCTGCTTGAGCACCTCGGCCTCGAGGATACCGTCGCCGTCGAGCTGCCGGTGGAAGCTCAGGTGGCGGCGCTCTGTGCCGACGAGGTCGACGCCTTCCTGCTGCCGGTCGCGCACCCCAACGGCGCGGTCGCCGCGGCGATCGAGCAGTGCGGTGCCGTGCTGGTCCCCATCGAGGGCGAAGCGGTCGATCAGCTGGTCATCACTTGGCCCTTCTATGCCAAGGCCGCCGTCCCGGGCGGGACCTATCCGCCGCTGGGCGCGCCGGTGAAGTCCTTCGGTCTGGTGACCACCCTGGTCACCACCGGTGCGTTCCCGGAGGACGATGCCTACGCGCTGCTGGCCGCGCTCTTCGACCAGCTCGACGATTTCCGCCTGCAGCACCCGACCCTGCAGGTCCTGACGGCGGAATCGATGAGCGGCAGCGGCTTCTCCGCACCGCTGCACCCCGCGGCCGAGCGCTTCTACCAGGACCGGGACCTGCGCTGATGGCGCGGAGCCGGCTTCGGAGCGTTCCGCCGGTCGGGCTGCGGCGTGACCGGATGCTCGCGGCTTGGCGCCGGCATCACCCCAGGTACCCATGGTGCAGCGGGCGGATGGACAACCTATTGAGAGCTCACACTTAGGTCTGTTGCAAGCTCGCCCGACGCGGGCTATACACCCGCTCCCGCCGCAGGCCGGCTACCCAGCGGGGAGTAGCTCAGCCTGGTAGAGCACTGTGTTCGGGACGCAGGGGCCGGAGGTTCGAATCCTCTCTCCCCGACCAACGCGGCAAGCAGGCCAGCGGACAGAGCGCCGATCGTCAGCCGACGGTCGGCGCTCTTGTTTTGGCCGCAGCCACGGCTCTGGCCCATCCTTCGAGACGCGATGCTGCGCATCGCTCCTCAGCATGAGGTTTGTGGGTTTGGGAACAAACAAAACTGACCTCATCCTGAGGTGGCCGCGTAGCGGCCCTCGAAGGATCGGCCAAGAAGCACCAACAGCGACGCCCTAATACCCGCGTTCGACCGTAAAGCGGGCGACCTCTTCCAGGGTCTGGCGCAAGGGCGAGGCCGGAAAGCGGCCGAGGGCCGATAGCGCCTCGTCGCGGTAGCGGCCGGCGAGCGCCAGGGTCTCCGCCAAGGTGCCGTGCCGCTCGCAGAGCGCGATCGCGCGCTCGAGGTCGCCGTCGCGCTGCTCGAGGTCCTCCAACGCGCGTTGCCAGAAGCGGCGCTCCTCGGCCGTTGCGCGCTCGATCGCGAGCACCACCGGCAGGGTCAGCTTGCCCTCGCGGAAGTCGTCGCCGACCGTCTTGCCGAGCTCGGTCTCGCGCGCGGTGTAGTCGAGCAGATCGTCGATCAGCTGGAAGGCCATGCCGAGCGACAGGCCGAAGGTGCCGAGCGCCTCGGCTTCGCCCTTCGGCCGCTCGGCCACCACCGCGCCGATGCGGCAGGCGGCGTCGAAGAGCGCCGCAGTCTTGGCGCCGATCACCTTGAGATAGTCGCCGACCGTGGTCTCGATGTCGTTGGCGGTCAGCAGCTGCTGCACCTCGCCCTCGGCGATCACCGCCGAGGCGTTGGAGAGGATCGACAGCACCTCGAGCGAGCCGTCGGCCACCATCAGCTGGAAGGCGCGGCTGAACAGGAAGTCGCCGACCAGCACGCTGGCCTTGTTGCCCCAGATCGCGTTCGCCGTGGCACGGCCGCGCCTGAGCGCGCTCTCGTCGACCACGTCGTCGTGCAGCAAGGTCGCGGTATGGATGAATTCGACGCAGGCGGCCAGCGCATGGTGGCGCGTGCCCTCGTAACCGCAGAGCCTGGCGGTGGCCAGCGTCAGCAGGGGGCGCAGCCGCTTGCCGCCGGCGGCGACGATGTGTCCCGCGAGCTGCGGGATCAGCGCCACCTCCGACTGCATCTTCTCCACGATCAGGCGGTTGACCGCTGCCAGATCGTCGATGACCAGCGCCTGCAGGCGTTCCAGGCCGTTCGGACCCGGTTCGGCCTCCGGCTGCATCGCCTTGAGACTGGCGGCCAGAACCAAGATGCTTCCTTTCACCCCGCCCCCGGCAGAGCATAGGGAGCGCCGGGCAGCGGTCAAGCTGGCGCCCACCCTGGCGCGACAAGAGGACCCCGTGCCGAACAACGTTTCCGCGACGCCCCACAGGACTCCGGCCGACACGACGCTCGATCGCCTGCTGGGCGGCCGGGTGACGCTGAAGCAACCGGCCGAGGGCTATCGCGTCGCCCTTGATCCGGTGTTGCTGGCCGCCGCGGTGGATCCGCCTCAAGGCGGCCGCGTCCTCGATCTCGGCTGCGGGGTCGGTGCTGCCGCGCTCTGTCTCCTGGCGAGGCGCAGCGACCTTACCGTGCTCGGCCTCGAGCTGCAGCCCGAGCTCGCCGGCCTGGCTGCGGAGAACGCCGCGCTGAACGAGGCCAAGCGCTTTCATGTCTTGCAAGGCGATGCGGCCGCGGCACAGCGGATCGTGCCGGCCGGCACCTTCGATGCCGTGCTGAGCAACCCGCCGCACCTTGCCGCCACCAGCGGGCGCGCCACGGCCAACGCCAGCCGGGACCTGGCGCACCTGGAGAGCAGCCTCGACCTCGGCGGCTGGATCAAGGCTGCGCTGTCCTGGCTGAAGCCGCGCGGCACCTTGACCCTGGTGCATCGGGCGGACCGTTTGCCCGAGCTGCTCACCGCGTTGCGCAAGGGCGCCGGCGCGATCCGCATCTGTCCGCTCTGGCCGCGCGCCGGCGAGCCGGCCAAGCGCGTGCTGCTCGCCGCGACCAAGGCGAGCCGCGCGCCGGCGCGCCTGCTGCCGGGGCTGGTGCTGCACGAGGGGACGGCCTTCAGCGCCGCCGCCGAGGCCGTGCTGCGCCACGGGGCCGCCCTGGACCTCGGCGCCTAGGCGTGCCAAGTAGGAGCCATGGGCCTTTCCCGCCTGCTGCAGCGCCTGCACCTGCTGCCAACGCCGCAGGTGGTCCCGGTCGTGCGCCTGGCCGGCGTGCTGTCGACCGGGCAGACGCCGCTGCGCAGCGGCCTGTCGCTGCAGCGCGTGGCGCCGTCGCTGAAGAAGGCCTTCAGCCTGCCCGGCGCGCGCGCCGTGGCGCTAGTCATCAACTCGCCCGGCGGCTCGCCTGTGCAGTCCTCGCTGATCGCAAAGCGCATCCGGCAGCTCAGTCGCGAGAAAAACCTGCCGGTCATCGCCTTCGTCGAGGACGTCGCCGCCTCGGGCGGCTACTGGCTCGCCGCGGCCGCGGACGAGATCGTGGTCGACGCGAGCTCGATCATCGGCTCCATCGGGGTGATCTCCGGCGGCTTCGGTTTCACCGAGATGATCAAGAAGCTCGGTATCGAACGCCGCGTGCACGCCATCGGCGACAAGAAGGGCATGCTCGATCCCTTCCGGCCCGAGAAGGCCGAGGAGGTCGAGCACCTCAAGGCTTTGCAGGGCGAGATCCATCGCCGCTTCATCGCCTGGGTGAAGGAGCGGCGCGGCCTGAAGCTGAAGGGCAGTGACGCAGAGCTCTTCTCCGGCGCCTTCTGGACCGGCGAGAGCGCGCTGCGCCTCGGCCTGGCCGACGCGCTGGGCGACCTGCGCGGCGTGCTGCGCGAGCGGTTCGGCGCGAAGGTCCGCCTGGTGCCGATCGAACGGCGCAGGTCCTTCCTCAGCGGGCTGCTCGGCCGGCGCGCCCAGCAGGACGGCGACGGCATCGGGGAGATCGGCGCCGGGTTGCTGGCCGCGGTCGAGGAGCGCTTCCTCTGGAACCGCTTCGGGCTCTGAGCCGATGCTGGGCCTCTCCCTCACCAAGCTCGCCGTCCTGATCGGCATCATCGGCGCGGTGCTCGCCGGCTTCCGCTACGCCGGCCGGATCAAGGCCTTCCAGCAGCGCATGGAGAAGAGCCGGGAGAAGGAAGCCGCCGCCTTGCGGCGCCAGACGGCGGCGACGAAGCCGGCGCCGGCGAAGAACGTCGACATGAAGCCGTGCCCAGGCTGCGGCACCTGGATCCCGGCCGGCAACGCCACCTGCGGCCGCGCGGAGTGCGCAGGGGCCTGAGGCGGCGCCTGCAAACTGGCTTCGTGAAGCCATGACCGCCAAGCTCCGCCCCTCGCCGATCTCCGCCACCGTCGACTACGAGAAGGACGGCAAGCAGCACGGCTTCCTGAACCTTCCCTGGTCGCGCGACGACTCGGCCTGGGGGGCGATCCCGCTTCCGATCACGGTGGTGAAGCGGGGCAAGGGGCCGACGGCGCTGTTCACCGCCGGCAACCACGGCGACGAGTACGAGGGCCAGGTGGCGCTGCACAAGCTGGCGCAAGCGCTGAAGCCCGAGAATATCAGCGGCCGCGTCATTATCTTGCCGGCACTGAACTTTCCGGCTGTGCAGGCGGGCACGCGCACCTCGCCGATCGACAAGGGCAACATGAACCGCGTCTTCCCGGGCCGGCCGGACGGCACGGTGACGGAGAAGATCGCCGACTACGTGACGCGGCATCTGCTGCCGCTGGCCGACCTGGTGGCGGACCTGCACTCCGGCGGCAAGACGCTGGAGTTCGTGCCTTTCGCGGCCTGCCACCTGCTGCCGGACGACAAGTCGCTGGAGCAACGCTGCATCGCCGCTATGGAGTCCTTCGGCGCGCCCTATGCGATGACCATGCTGGAGCTCGATGCGGTCGGCATGCTCGACACCACCGCGGAGGAGCTGGGGAAGGTCTTCGTTTCGACCGAGCTCGCCGGCGGTGGCACGCTCACGGCGCGCAGCGTCGCCATTGCCGACCGCGGGGTGCGCAACCTCTTGACCCATGCTGGCATCCTGCCGGGCAAGGTGGAGAAGAGAGGGGACAGCAGGCGCCTCGACATGCCGGACGGCGACTGCTTCGTCATCGGCCAGGACCGCGGCCTGATCGAGCCCTGCGCCGATCTCGGCGAAAGGGTGAGCAAGGGCCAGGTCATCGCCCGCATCTTCGACCTCGAGCGCATGGACCGCGCGCCGGCGGAATACCGCGCCAAGCGCAGCGGCCTGCTCGCCGGGCGGCACTACCCGGGGCTGGTGAAGCCGGGCGATTGCCTGGCGGTGGTCGCGGTCGAGCTCTGAGCGCTTAGACTGCGCCTGACGTTGGCGAGGCGGTCGCAATGCAGACAAGCGACCAAATAACCCCCCTCCCTACCCTCCCCCGCGCTAACGCGCGGGAGAGGGGCGCGCTTGGTTGAAATCGCGCGAAACGCCCTCTCTCCCGCGATAGCGGGGGAGAGCGGGATAGGGGGGTTAGGTTGGTTGTTAGGTGCCCGCGATCGGCCAATGGTCTGCTTCGTAGCGTTCGATCAGAGCGACAAGCAGGTCGAAGTGAGCAGCCTCCGGCGTGCCAGGCAACGGCTCGCTGTCGAAATAGCGTTCGATTTCCGCGATGGCCCGGTCGTAGTCCGCTTCGCTCCTCAAGGGTCGGATGGTGCTCATTGCCTTCGTGGCCCAGCTAATTTTCCGCCCACCGCCGATGAACTTTATCGGGCCTCAACCGTACACCTAGACGCCGCGAAACTCGCCGCCCGCATTGCTTGCCTTGCCGCAAGGGGCGTGGCTAAGGTGCGGCCCGCTTTGCAGCGCAGCAAAGCGCGCTTTCCCGCCAGGTTTCCCCCATGTCCCAGCAGCCCCGGCACGATCCCGCGACCTGCTTCCAGCGCCTGATCCTGAACCTGCAGAACTACTGGGCTGAGCAGGGTTGTGTGGTCCTGCAGCCCTACGACCTGGAGGTTGGTGCGGGCACCTTCCACCCGGCGACCACGCTGCGCTCGCTGGGGCCCGACCGGGTGTGGAATACCGCCTACGTGCAGCCCTCCAGGCGCCCGAAGGACGGCCGCTACGGCGAGAACCCGAACCGCCTGCAGCACTACTATCAGTTCCAGGTGCTGATGAAGCCTTCGCCGGCCGACATCCAGGAGCGCTACCTCGGCTCGCTGCGCGCGCTCCATCTCGATCCCGACCTGCACGACATCCGCTTCGTCGAGGACGA
>DATEDK010000166.1:0-6351 GCA_035281685.1 Kiloniellales bacterium
CGGCCGCCGTTCCCCTACGTGCCGGCGCCCGACTGGCCCGCGCGCACCGCCTTCGGCGAGTGCGTCGTAGTCCGCGCGGCGGCGCGCGGGCGCGGCTACCAGCGCCTGCTGATCAAGGCCCGCAGCGCGGCCGCCGAGGCAGCCGGACGGCGGTGGCTCTGCGCCGGCGTGCACCTGGAGAACGGCCATAGTTGGCGCAATCTGCTGAAGAGCGGCTTCCTGATGATCGGCTGCCGCGACGAGCCGCCGCCGCCGCGCCTCGGGTTCCTGAAGCCGCTGAACGGCTCCTCGCTGCCCCTGCGCCCGGAAACGGTGCGCCGCGTCGCGTGCCACGACATCGATGGTCACCGCGCCGCCTTCAGAGCCGGCCTGATTGGCGCCGGCTTCGATGGCGAGGAGCGCGTCCTCTACCGCGCGCCGGTGCGTGCCGCGGCCGTTGCGCCGGGCGGCACTGCGCGGGCGGCTTGAACCGCGGAACCGGCTGGATGGCGCGCGGGTTGCCATAAGCGAGGAGGCACCGCCATGCAGCCCAAGCTACCGGCTGACCATCCGACGACGACGCCCGCGTTCGAACCCTCGCCCAAGGATCGGCGCGATCTCGTCGAGCCCCGCCCGCCGGTCGACGAAGAGCGCGCCATCCGCGACGAGAGCGCGCCGCCGCCGGTGATGGAGCGGCTGGCCGAAGACCTGGCCGCCGCGGCCAGTCCGCTGGTGCCGGAGGCCGGCGTCGCCGAAGGCGGCCCCGTCGTTTCCGAGCGGCGCAACAGGGTGGTCCTGATCGTCGCGATCGTCCTTGTGGTGGCCGCGCTCGCGGTCCTGCTGGCGATTGCGACCTAAGCCTTCGAGGCGACGACGAGCGGCTGGAAGTGGCCGGACTGCTCCGGCTGCAGCGCCTCGGCCCGCCAACCCAGCCGCTTCCAGGTATCGGTCACCTCGCGCAGCCTGATCGCGCGCAGTGTCGTGTGCCAGGTGAGCACGCGATCGTCGGGCAGGATCAGGAAGAGGTGCGGGGTCAGGAGGTCCGTCCCGCTCCAGCGCCAGATCTGATAGGAGATCCGCTCCGGCGTGACGCTCGGCTGTGGCGGCATCACCAGCGGGCGTTCCTCGAGCAGCTGGTCGTAGGGACGCAGCGCCACCAGCACGAGGCCGCCCGGCTTCGCCATCGCACCCATCGAGGCCAGCGCCGCTTCGAGGTCGGCGTTGGTCAGCATGTGCGCGACCGAGTTGTCGAGCGCGATCACCACGTCGAAGCGCTCGCCTGGCAGCGTCTCGGGCAGCTTGCGGAAGTCCGCCTGCTGCGTGCGCAGGGGGCGGCGGCTGGCTTCGGCGTCCTTGGCGAGATGCTCCTGCAGGGTCTCCAGCGCCTCGGTCGAGGCATCGCAGGCGAGGACGTCGTAGCCGAGGCGGTGCAGGCCGATCGATTGCGTACCGATGCCGGCGGCGCAGTCGAGGATGCGCGTGCCGGCCGGCTCGGCGAAGTGCGGCAGCCGGGCGCGGATCATGCGGTCGACCGTGGCGGCGTCGCGCCTGACCGAGTCCCACCAGTCGGCGTGAATCAGGTGGAAGTAGCGGCTCAGCCGGTCGTAGAAGCCCGCCACCTCGGCGTCGCGATCCCCGGCTGCTGCCTCTCTGGCCATCGGCGCCTCCTTGCAAGAGCCGGCAAGACTAGTGAGCCGCCGTACGGCACTCTAGCGGCATGGATGGAACAGAAACGATGATCGGCGCGATCCCCGCCGCGACGTGGGACGCGATCGACTGGGCCGCTGCCGAAGCCTCTCTGACCCGCCAGGGCTACGCGCGCCTGCCCGGCCTGGTCGACCGCGCGCGGGCGCTGGCGCTGGCTGCACTCTGGGACATGGAGTCGGGATTCCGCAGCCGCGTGATCATGGCGCGGCACGGCTACGGCCAGGGCGAGTACCGCTACTTCGCGCGCCCGCTGCCGCCGCTGGTGGCGGCGCTGCGGGCCGGGCTCTATTCCCCGCTGGCGGCGATCGCCAACCGCTGGCAGGAGGCGCTGGGCGAAAGCCTGCGCTTTCCGCCGACGCTGGCCGGCCTGGAACGGCGCTGCCGCGCCGCAGGTCAGGTGAAGCCGACTCCGCTGCTGCTCGACTACGGCCCCGGCGATTTCAACTGCCTGCACCAGGACGTCTACGGCGAGGTGTTCTTCCCGCTGCAGGCCGCGATCCTGCTGTCGCGTCCGGGCGAGGATTTCGAGGGCGGCCAGTTCGTGCTGGTCGAGCAGCGGCCGCGCCAGCAGTCACGCCCGATGGTGGTGGCGCTGGCGCAGGGCGATGCCGTGGTGTTCGCCGGCCGGGACCGGCCGCGCAACGGCAAGCGCGGCGTGCACCGGGTGGTGCTACGGCACGGCGTCAGCGAGGTGATCGCCGGCCGTCGTCGCACCCTCGGCCTGATTTTCCACGATGCGCGCTGACCGCTGGGCGGTCTGCGGGTGGCGGGCCGGATCGAGGACGCTGCGGATCAGCCGCGCCAGCGTCGCCCGCCGGTAGGGCTTCGACAGCACCGGCGCGTCGGCGGGCAGGTCGGCGTGGGCGAGGGCGGCCTGCTGCGCGTAGCCGGTGGTGTAGATCACCTTGATCTCCGGCATCACACGCCGCGCCTCGGCTGCGATCTCCGGCCCCTTCAGCGGCCCGGGCATGACGATGTCGGTCAGCAGCAGGTCGAAGGCCGCGGCCCCGCCGCGCAGCGCCTTCAGCGCCTCTTCGCCGTTGCTCGCGCTCACCACACGGTAGCCGAGCGTGGCGAGCTGGGCCTCGACGAACTGACGCACCAGCGGTTCGTCCTCGACCAGGAGCACCCGCTCGCTGCCGCCGGGTGCCTGAGGCGCGGCGTCGGCCAGCGCCGGCTGTTGCCGCAAGGGCACCTCTTCCTGGTGGCGCGGCAGGTAGAGCCTGACCGTGGTGCCGCAGCCGAGCTCGCTGTAGATCGCGAGATGGCCGCCGGACTGGCGCGCGAAGCCGAAGGCCATGGCCAGGCCGAGACCGGTGCCGCGGCCGGGTTCCTTGGTGGTGAAGAAGGGTTCGCAGGCGCGTTCCAGCGTCTCGCGGCTCATGCCGACGCCGCTGTCGCTGACGGCGATCGTCACGTAGCGGCCGGGCGCGAGCTCTGCGGGTCCGTCGCCGTCGATCAGTGCATTCTGCGCTTCGATGGTGAGCTGGCCGCCGCGCGGCATGGCATCGCGAGCGTTGATCGCCAGATTGATCAGCGTGGTCTCCAGCTCGCTGCGGTCGACAAAGACCGGGCCCAACGTGGGATCGAGCGCGACCTGAATCTGCACGGCCTCGCCCAACGAACGCTGCAGCAGGCTCAGCATGTCCGCCATCAGGCGGTCGAGCCGCACCGGCTGCGGCTTCAGGGAACGCTGGCGGGCGAAGGTGAGCAGCCGGTCGGTCAGCTCCGCGGCGCGGGCGGAGGCCTGGCGGATCAGTCCCACGGCCTGGCGCAGGCGCGGGTCGCCCTGATGGCCGCCTTCGAGGATTTCGGCGTTGCCCAGGATCACCAGCAGGAGGTTGTTGAAGTCGTGCGCGATGCCGGCGGAGAGCTGGCCGATCGCCTCCAGCCGCCGCGAGCGCGCGAAACGCGCCTCGCTCTCCTGCCGTTCACTGAGGTCGCGCGCGACCAGCGAGTAGTAGGTGACTGTGCCGTCGAGGCGCTTGTGCGCCAGCACCGTCAGCAGGACCGGAAGCTCCTTGCCGTCGGCCGTGGCGAGCCCGCTCTCGCCGCTCCACACGCCTTCGCCGGCGGCAGCCGGCAGGATGTCGCTGTGCAGCATCTCGGCCGGGCCTGGGGCCAGCAGCTTCGCCAGCTTCACGCCGTGGAGCACGGCGTCCGGCGCGATCCCGCGCAGTCGCCGCCCGGCGCTGTTGAGGAACAGCACGCGGCCTTCGGCGTCCGCGGTGGCGACGATGTCGGGCGTGACCTGCAGGATGGCGGCGAGCCGCGCCTGCGTCTCCTGCGCCTCGATCGCTGCGGTCACGTCGGTGCCGATGCCGCGATAGCCCTTGAAGTGGCCATCGGCGTCGAACACCGGCTTGCCGCTGACCCGCGCGTAGGTGACGTGGCCGTGGTCGTCGGTCAGCGGATAGGTGACGTCACGGAACGGCGGGTGATGCGGCGAATCCTGGCTCTCGGGCTCGGCGAGGGGCCGCGGCGGTTGGGGCGTCGCCGCCTCGGCGCGCCGCCCTCCGAGGAGAGTGCTCGGATCGATGCCGGTGACCTGGCGGAAGCGCTCGGAGAAGGCGGTGAAGCGCAGGTCCGGCCCCATCTCGCACTGCCAGTCGGAGCCCGTCTCGAGAAAGTCGCTGAGCCGGTCCTTCACATCGGCCAGCTCGCGATTCACCAGCCGGAAGCGCTGTGTCAGGTGGTTCAGCAAAAGATAGAGCAGGAGCGCGGTCAGCCCGACGAGGAACCAGGCCTTGCCGCTCTCCGCAGCCGCCCACTCGCCCTCTGCCGGGTCGAGAACCAGCTCGATCAGCTGATCCGACAGCAGTATCCAGGCCGCGCCGAGCAGCGCGTATGCAATGACGGCACGTCTTGCGAGCATGTCCCCTGCCCATGTCGCCGCGCAGATCTTTGCCAGCCGACCGGCGCGGCGCCCCCTTCACCCCGGTCCCGATTTTCGCTCAAGGGTGAAGATTCACCTATCTCATACTCCGGTATTAGTTCACTTTGAAATGATCAGTAATAAGTATAATTGTATGATCTATTTACCCAAAGTTTGCACTCGGAACCAGCGGCGCAAAGGTGACGACTGTCCGCTGGACCTCTGCGGCTGAGCTTGAAATGATCCCCGCTTGCCGGAGAAGTCGGAGCAAAAATCTTTGCTTAACAAGGTCTTGATGCTTTTCACCCGACCCGGCCAAGAGGCCCCGTCGGTGCTTGCCGAGCCGCGGCTCGCGGTGGCGGCGCTGCTGGTGGAAGCGGCCCTGATGCACGCAGGCTTCTCCGAGATCGAACGCTCGACCATCGAGCGGCTGCTGGCCGAGCGCTTCCAGTTGGATCCGGCGGAGACTCGCCGGCTGGTGGAGAGCGCAAGGGTGGAGGCCGAGCGCTCCGCCCAGCTCTTCGGCTTCACCAGCCAGGTGGTGCGCGCCTTCGAAGAGGCTGAGCGCATCGAGCTGATCGAGATGCTCTGGGAGGTCGCCTACGCCGATGGGCGGCTGGACGCGCACGAGGACAGTCTGCTGCGCCGGGTCGCCGGGCTGATCCACGTGCCCGACCGTGCGCGCGGCGAGGCCCGGCTCAGGGTGTTGCGGCGGCTTGGCCTGGAGCGGTGAGCGGACAGCTGGCGGCGATGTCCTCGGCACTGCCGGCGATGGCGAGGATGGTCACACCGGGAACCTCCGGCCGACAGGAACGAAGCCCGCCGCGCTCGACGAGCAGGCGCCAGGCCGGGTCGACGCGGGCCCAAGGGTGGTCGACGACCCACAGGAGCGCGCCGTTGCGGGCCGCGAGATAGGCGGCCCAGGGGCTGAGCTGCACTCCCTGCGGCCGATCCTGCAGGTAATAGAGGACGCTCCTCGGCAGGTAGTTGTTCTCGACGTGCACGATCAGCCGCTCGATCCCGGCCTCGCGCAAGCCGGCGACCGCGCGGTCGAAGCGCGGCTTGCCCAGCTGGTGCATGGCGTCGAGCGACTGCAGCAGCAGCAGCGCGAGCGCGGCCGTGCCGGCGGCCGGTCCGGCCAGCATGGAGCGGCGAAGCAGTCCGGCGATGCCCACGGCAGCCAGCAGGGTCATCGCCGGCGTCGCGATCGCGAAGTAGCGCACGACATAGAGGGAAGTGTGCTGGCTGACGGCGATCAGCAGCGCCTGCGAGCCGAAGGCGAGGGCGACGACGATGGTGAGGCTTGCCCGGCGGCGTGCCCAGAGGAGTCCGAGCGCCACGAGCAGCAGGAAAAGGACGAGCAAGGCGAGGTTGCCGGCCTCGCCGAGGAAGAAGTCCGGATCGAACTCGACCCCGGCGCCGGCCGAGATCTCGAGCGTGCTGAGGAGACGCGGGAGGCTGTTCGAGAACCAGTAGTGGCCGACGAAGGGGCGCACGTAGCGCAGGAAGGCGTAGAGCAGCGGCGCCAGCAGGACGAGGGTGATCACCCGATGCAGCAACCAGGGCTTCAGCAGCGGACGATAGGCCGGCCGGCGCGCCAGCCACAGCACCGCGAGGTCGACGGCGAGCACGGGGAAAACCCCGAGCGGCAGCATGTTCACCATGCCGATGGCGCCAAGTCCCGCGCCAGCCCAGGTCCAGCGCAGCGCGCGCGGTCCCGTCCTGCGGAATGCAGCGGCGGCGAGGCGGGGATGCTCGACCAGGCGCGCAGCGGCCCAGAGGATGAGAGC
>DATEDK010000167.1:0-3546 GCA_035281685.1 Kiloniellales bacterium
AGGCGCTGCACGTACTGCTGATAGAACTCGGGAAACAGCGAGGCGAAACCGGCGCCGAGGATCGCTGCAAGGCCATTGGCGATGCGTCCGACAGCCGGCATGGACGCAGGACCGGCGATCCGTCAGGCGAAGCGGGAAAGCAGCGAAAGCTGCCGATCGCCGACGCCGTCCTCGCGGTCGGTGAGGCGCGTGGGATAGTCGCCCGTGAAGCAGGCGTCGCAGAACTGCGGGCTCGCCGGATCGCGGTGATCGAAGCCCATCGCGCGATAGAGCCCGTCGGTCGAGATGAAGGCGAGGCTGTCCACGCCGATGTGCTTGGCCATCTCCTCGACGGTCATGCGGCTCGCCAGCAGCTCGTCGCGCGCCGGCGTGTCGATGCCGTAGAAGCAGGAGTGCGTGGTCGGAGGTGCCGCGATGCGCATGTGCACTTCCTTGGCGCCGGCCGCGCGCACCATCTCGACGATCTTGATCGAGGTGGTGCCGCGAACGATCGAATCGTCGACCAGGATCACGCGCTTGCCTTCGATCATCGCCTTGTTGGCGTTGTGCTTCAGGCGGACGCCGAGGTGGCGGATGTGCTGGCCTGGCTCGATGAAGGTGCGGCCGACGTAGTGGTTGCGGATGATGCCGAGCTCGAAGGGAATGCCGGACTGCTGGCTGTAGCCCAGTGCGGCCGGCACGCCGGAGTCCGGCACCGGGATCACCACGTCCGCCTCGACCCCGCTCTCGCGCGCCAGCTCGATGCCGATGCGCTTGCGCGACGTGTAGACCGAGCGGCCGCCGATCTGCGAGTCCGGCCGCGCGAAGTAGATGTGCTCGAAGACGCAGAAGCGGCGCTGGCTGGGCGGGAAGGGACGCAGCGAATGCACGCCCGAGGCGTCCAGCACCACCATCTCGCCGGGCTCCACCTCGCGCAGGTAGTCGGCGCCGATGATGTCGAGCGCGCAGGTCTCCGAGGTGACGATGTGCGAGGTGCCGCGCCGGCCGATCACCAGCGGGCGCACGCCCAGGGGGTCGCGCACGCCGATCACGCAGTCGTCGGTCAGGCAGACCAGCGAGTAGGCACCCTCGATCTGGCGCAGCGCCTCGGTCAGGCGCTCGATCACCGTCTTGCCCTGCGCCAGGGCGATCAGGTGGATGATCACCTCGGTGTCCGAGGTCGACTGGAAGATGGCACCGCGCTCGACCAGCTCGCCGCGCAGCGTATTGGCGTTGGTCAGGTTGCCGTTGTGCGCCAGGCAGAAGCCGCCGAATGCGAGATCGGCGAAAAGCGGCTGCACGTTGCGCAGCAGCGTGCCGCCGGCGGTGGAATAGCGATTGTGACCGATCGCGGCCTTGCCCTTGAGGCGGGTCATCACCGCCTCCGAGCCGAAGATGTCGCCGACCTCGCCGAGGTCGCGGTGGGCGTGGAACTGATGGCCGTCGTAGGAGACGATGCCGGCGGCCTCCTGGCCGCGATGCTGCAGGGCATGCAGGCCGAGCGCCACGTGCCGCGAGGCATCGCCGTCGCCCCAAATGCCGAAGACGCCGCACTCTTCCTTGAGCTTGTCGTCCTCGAAGGGATTGGTGGTCAGGCTCTCCTGCATCCTCGCCCCTGGGTCATCCCGCCGTCATTGGGAGCCGCCGCTCCCGGTCACGCTCTTGATCACCTGATCCAGATCCTGGCGCTCGTCCTGGTTATACGCCGGTTCGCCGGCGCCGGTAACGCCCTTCGTCTGCGGTTGCAGCCGTTGGTCGAACGACCCGGCGGTGCCCGTCCCGACCGAGTCGTAGATCGCGCTTCGTGCGCTCTGCCCCAGCGACTCCAGGAAGGCCTTGGGGACCAGCGAGCGCAGCACCTCGGCGCCCTGCTGCACCATCGGCAGCATGCGCGCCTCGGTCACCCAGTGCGGATGCTGCGGCGGCGGCACCAGCCAGGAGAAGATCAGCCAGGCCAGGCACACCAGAACGGCACCGCGCACGAGCCCGAACAGCAACCCGAGGGTGCGGTCCAGCGCCGAAAGGCCGGAGTCCTGCACCAGCCGGCCCACCCCCCGCGCAATCAGCGACAGCACCACCAGCGCGAGGAGAAAGACGACCGAGCCAGCCAGCACGTCGCCGATGACCGGCACGCCGACCAGGTCGCGTGCATGTGGCTGCAGATAGGGAAAGGCATAGAGCGCGACAAGGGCGGCACCGATCCAGGCGCCGAAGGACAGCACCTCGTGCACGAAGCCGCGCAGCAGCGCCAGCAGGCCCGACAGCAGGACGACCGCCAGCAGGACGATGTCCAGGATGGAGAGCTCCTGCATGGCCTAGCTGCGTTCCACGGCGAACGGCCGCGGAGCGCCCGGCCGCGGCGCGCCGACCGCCAGATGCGACACCAAGTCGCCGACACTGGCGATCTCCACCAGGCGGGTCCCGGCTGCGGACAGCTTGGCTTCGCTGCGGGATTTGGGCGCGAGGGCGGTGCGGAAGCCCAGCTTCTGCGCCTCCTTCAGGCGCAGCTCAGGCCGCGCGACCGCCCGCACCTCGCCGGAGAGGCCGATCTCGCCGAAGACCACGGTGCCGGCGGGCACCGGCCGGCCACTCGCGGCGGAAATCAGCGCGGCGGCGACCGCGAGGTCGGCGGCGGGCTCGCCGATGCGCAGGCCGCCCGCGACGTTCAGGTAGACGTCGCGGCCGGCGAGCGAGAGACCGCAACGGGTCTCCAGCACGGCCAGCACCATGGCGAGCCGTCCGCCGTCCCAGCCGACCACGGCCCGGCGCGGCGAGCCCGGCGGCTGGCCCGCGACCAACGCCTGGATCTCGACCAGGATCGGCCGCGTGCCCTCCAGGCCGGCGAAGACCGCCGAGCCCGGCACCTCGCCCTGGCGCTCGGCCAGGAAGAGGGCGGAGGGGTTGGCGACCTCGGCCAGGCCGAGCTCGCCCATTTCGAAGACCCCGATCTCGTCGGTGGCGCCGAAACGGTTCTTGGTGGCGCGCAGGATGCGGAAGGGATGGCCGCGCTCGCCCTCGAAGGAGATGACGCAGTCGACCATGTGCTCCAGCACCTTGGGTCCGGCGATCACGCCCTCCTTGGTCACGTGGCCGACCAGCAGCAGAGCGAAGCCCCTCGCCTTGGCCAGTCGGATCAGCTCCTGCGCGGCGCCGCGCACCTGGCTGACCGTGCCGGGCGCGGACTCCAGCGTGTCGAGCCAGAGGGTCTGCACCGAGTCGATGATGACCACGGCGGGCAGCGCCGGTCCGTCGAGTGCGGCTGCGATGTCGCGCACCGCCGTCGCGGCGGCGAGGCCCACCGGCGCGTCGGCCAGGCGCATGCGTCCGGCCCGCAGGCGGATCTGCTCGATCGCCTCCTCGCCGGTGACGTAGAGCGTCGGCAGACCCTGGCGGGCGAGCTTGGCCGCCACCTGCAACAGCAGGGTCGACTTGCCCACGCCCGGGTCACCCCCCACCAGCACGGCCGACCCCGGCACCAGACCGCCGCCGGCGACGCGGTCGAACTCGGCGATCCCGGAGACGAGCCGCGGCGGCGGCTCGCTGGCGCCCGCCAGGCTGACCGGGGCC
>DATEDK010000168.1:0-16707 GCA_035281685.1 Kiloniellales bacterium
CAGCCCGCAGGACATCTTCGCGCTGGACGGCCTGCTCGGCATGGTCGACCTGAAGCAGCTGATCGTCGACGAGCGCCCAGACCTCCTGTTCCCGCCCTTCAACGCGCGCTTCCCCGAACGCATCCGCGACTACGGCGGCAACTGCTTCGAGGCGATCCGCGCCAAGGACATCGTGGTCCACCATCCCTACGAGTCTTTCGACGTGGTGGTGCAGTTCGTGCGCCAGGCGGCGCAGGACCCGGCGGTGGTGGCGATCAAGCAGACGCTCTACCGCACCTCGGAGAACTCGCCGATCGTGCAGGCCTTGGCCGAGGCGGCCGAGGCCGGCAAGTCGGTCACCGCGCTGGTCGAGTTGAAGGCGCGCTTCGACGAGGAGCGCAACATCCGCTGGGCGCGCAACCTGGAGCGTGCCGGCGTGCAGGTGGTCTACGGCTTCATCCGCCTGAAGACCCACGCGAAGGTGTCGCTGGTGGTGCGTCGCGAGGGCAGGAAGCTGCGCTCCTACGTGCACTACGGTACCGGCAACTACCATCCGGTGACGGCGAAGATCTACACCGACCTCTCCTACTTCACGACCGACCCGGCGCTCTGCCGCGACGCGGCCAAGCTGTTCAACTACATGACCGGCTACGCCCGGCCGCAGACGCTGGAGAAGGTCGCCTGCGCGCCGGTCAACCTGCGGCAGACCCTGGTCGAGCTGATGGGACAGGAGATCGAGCACGCCAAGGCAGGCCGTCCGGCCGCGATCTGGGCCAAGCTCAATTCGCTGGTCGACTCCTCGATCATCGACCAGCTCTACAAGGCGAGCCAGGCCGGCGTGCAGATCGACCTCGTCGTGCGCGGCATCTGCTGCCTGCGCCCCGGCGTGCCGGGCCTCTCCGACAACATCCGCGTCAAGTCGATGGTCGGGCGGTTCCTCGAGCACGCCCGGATCGTCTGCTTCGGGGCCGGGCAGGGACTGCCGAGCCCGAAGGCCAAGGTCTTCATCTCCTCGGCGGACTGGATGCCGCGCAACCTCGATCGTCGGGTGGAGACACTGGTGCCGATCGAGAACCCGACCGTGCACCAGCAGGTGCTGGAGCAGGTGATGATCGCCAACCTGAAGGACGAGGCGCAAAGCTGGACCTTGCATGCCGACGGCACCTACGAGCGCGTGCGGGCGGGCAAGGACGCTTTCTCGGCGCATACCTTCTTCATGACCAATCCCAGCCTCTCCGGCCGCGGCTCGGCGCTGAAGAAAGCCAAGAGCAAAGCGCCGCGCCTGGTGCTGGACGACTAGCTCGCGCATGCCGCTTGTCGATCGGAGCCTGCGCCGCGCGCCGATACCCGCGGCGCGCTACGCCGGGCGAATCGGCGTCATCGACATCGGCTCGAACTCGATCCGTCTTGTCGTGTACGACGGCCTCTCGCGCGTCCCGGCCCCGCTGTTCAACGAGCGCGTGATCTGCGGGCTCGGCAAGGGCGTGGGCCCGACCGGCAAGCTGAATCCGCAGGGTGCCGAGCTCGCGCTCACCAATCTGCTGCGCTTCACCCGGCTGGCCGAGGCGATCAACGTCGCGACGCTCGACCTACTGGCCACCGCCGCGGTGCGCGATGCCGAGAACGGCCGCGAGTTCGTCGCCGAGGTCGAGCGCCGCTGCGGTTATCCCGTGCAGGTGCTGGGCGGCGACCAGGAAGCGCGGCTGTCGGCGCTTGGCGTGGTCGCCGGGCTGCCCGAGGCGGACGGCATGATGGGCGATCTCGGCGGCGGCAGCCTGGAGCTGGTCGAGCTCAACACCGGCAAGATCGGACGCTCGGTGACGCTGCCGCTCGGCCCGTTGCGGCTGATCGACCTCAGCGGCGACGACCGGGGCCGCGCCAAGGCGGAGATCGCCAAGCACCTGACCCAGCTTGCCTGGATGCGGGAGCTGCGCGGCCGCACCTTCTATGCCGTGGGCGGCGCCTGGCGCGCGCTCGCCCGCGTGCAGATGGAGCAGAGCGGCTATCCGTTGCACGTGATCCATGGTTTCACGCTCGGCCGCAGCGAGGTCATGCAGCTGACCACCGTGATCGGCCAGCAGGGCAAGCGCTCGCTGGCGCGTCTGGGCAGCGTCTCCCGCCGGCGCGCCGAAGCGCTGCCGCATGCCGCCCTGCTGCTCGGCAGCATCGTCGAGATCGGCCAGGCGCGCGAGGTGGTGTTCTCCTCCTTCGGCCTGCGCGAGGGCTTCCTCTACGACCGTCTGCCCGACAGCGAGCGCCTGCAGGATCCGCTGCTGGTCGCGGCCGTCGACTTCGCGCAGCGCGAAGGCCGCTTCCCCGATCTCGGCGAGGACCTGCACCATTGGGTCGCGACACTCTTCGAAGACGACAAGCCCGCGCAGGCACGCATGGTCGCGGTGACCTGCCACCTGGCCGACGTCGCCTGGCGCGAGCATCCGGACTATCGGGCGATCCAGGCCTACACGCGGCTGCTCTACCACCCCTTCGTCGGCATCGACCACGTCGACCGCGCCTTCCTCGCCTTTGCGGTGTTCGTCCGCTACGGCGGCGATGCCGAGGACGCGGCGATCGGCACGGCGCGCGCGCTCCTGTCCGAGAAGCTGCTGCAGCGCGCCAGGATCCTGGGCCTTGCGCTCAGGCTCGCCTTCTCGCTCTCCGGCGGCACGGGGGCGATGCTGGCCCGCGCGCGCCTCTCGCTCTCCAGCCGCGAGCTGGTGCTGACCCTGCCGGCCGACGGCAGCCTGCCGCCCGGCGAGGCGATCGAGCGGCGCCTGAAGGCGCTGGCCGATGCGCTGGGCGCGCGCGAGCACCGCCTGGAGCAGTCGAAGAAGCTGTAGGCATCGCCCGGCCGGTGCGTGTGGCCCATCCTTCGAGACGCGGTGCTGACGCACCGCTCCTCAGGATGAGGTCGTTGGGTTTGTCTACAACTGATAGACCTCATCCTGAGGAGCCCTGCGCAGCAGGGCGTCTCGAAGGATGTGACACGCGACATGATCAACGGAAACTTATCGCGCGTCACGCGTCGGGCTCGGCGATGTCGTCCAGGCGCAGCACGTTCACCGCGCTGCCGTTGGCGGTGAGCGCGAGCTGCCCGTGCTTCAGCGCGAGCGCGTCGGCGCCGAAGACCTCGCGCCGCCAGCCGCTGAGCGCGGGCACGCGAGCGCGGTCGTCGGCGGCGAGCTGCTCGAGATCGGCGGTGTTCGCCAGGAGCTTCTGCGCCACGCCGTGCTGCTCGGCCTTCAGCTTCAGCAGCACCTTCAGGAGCTCGAGGAGCGGCTGCAGCCCGGGCTGCGGCACGCGCTCCTCGCGCTCCGGAGTCTCCTCGGGCGCCAGCGGCTTGGCCTCCGACAGCGCGGCCAAGATGCCCTGACCCAGGCGGCCGCGCGCGAAGTCCATCGAGAGGCCGCGGCCGCGCGCCAGCTCCTCGGTCGAGCTCGGACGGTGCGCCGCGATCTCGAAGAGCTGCTCGTCGCGCACCACCCGGTTGCGGGGCACGTCGCGGCGCTGCGCCTCGCGTTCGCGCCAGGCGGCGAGCGCCTTGAGATTGCCCAGGAACTTGCGGTCGCCGGACCGGCTCTTCAGGCGTTCCCAGGCCCGCTCGGGCGAGAGGTCGTAGGTGTGGGGGTCGGCCAGGACGGCCATCTCCTCGGCGATCCAGGCTTGGCGGCCGTTGCGCTTGAGCTCGGCGGAGAGCTTCTCGTAGATCGGCCGCAGATGGACGACGTCGGCCACGGCGTAGGCGAGCTGCCGGTCGGTCAGCGGCCGGCGCGACCAGTCGGTGAAGCGCGAGGCCTTGTCCAGGCTGGCGCCGGCCAGCCGCCTGGCCAGCGTGTCGTAGGCCACCTGGTCGCCGTAGCCGCAGACCATGGCCGCTACCTGGGTGTCGAACAGCGGCGCCGGCACCTCGCCGAAGCGGCGCAGGAAGATCTCCAGGTCCTGCCGGCCGGCGTGGAACACCTTGACCGTTTCCGGCGCGGCCAGCAGCGGCCCGAGCGGCGCCAGGTCGAGGCCAGGCGACAGCGCATCGATCACCGCCGCCTCCTGCGGCCCGGCGATCTGCACCAGACAGAGGATCGGCCAATAGGTCTGGTCGCGCATGAACTCGGTGTCGAGCGCCACGTAGGGCGCAGCGGTCAGCCGCGCGGCCAGCCCGGCCAGTCCCTCTGTCGTCGTGATCGGGGTCATGCGCCTGACTACCCGCAGGACCGGCCGCGAACAAGGCCCCGTGCCCCGACCTGCCCCGGGGGCTTGTCAGCCGGTGCGAGGCGAGGCACGAAGAGCCCCATGAGCGAGAAGACGGCGACGCCGGGGGCTGGGAGCCAGCCGAAGATGGGCACGATTGTCGTGCAGCACGGAACGCGGGAAATCCAGTTCCGCTGCTTCGACAACCCGGTGGGGAAGGGGATCGTCAAGGAGATCATGGCGGGCGAGCTCTATCGCTGGCCGGCCGACCTGCCCAATCCCTCGGTCATCGTCGACGTCGGCGCCAACGTCGGAGCCGCGGCCCTCTGGTTCTCGCTGAACTTCCCGGGCGCGAAGATCCACTGCTTCGAACCCTCGCCGCTCTGTCACCTGCTGCTCGAGCACAATCTGCGCAGCGTGCCGACGGCCGCGATCGAGGGCTACGGCCTCTACGATCGGGATATCACGCTGCCCCTGTTCCGCGGCCGCGATGACCCTTCGACCTCCTCGCTCGGCCAGTCGGCGGCCAACACCCAGCAGCTCGACCAGGTGTCGCTCCGGAACGCGACCGCGGCGCTGCACGATCTCGCGATCGACCGGATCGATCTCCTGAAGCTCGATACCTGCGGCAGCGAGGTGCCGATCCTGGAGGCCATGGTCCACTTCGTGCCGGAGATCACGGTGGTCTTCGCGAACTACTACAGCGAAGGCGACCGGCGCCGGATCGAAGTCATCATGGCGCAGCATCACATTCCGGTCGCCGGCCGGATTCTCGGTCCGCACCGGGGCCAGCTCACCTACGCCCGCCGCGCCAGCTACGCCGACGCGAGCAAGCGCGACGCGGCGGCGGTGCGCATGCCGCAGCGCCGCGGCGAGGCCGGCGGCGAACGCCAGAAGGCGCCGGCCGCGACTTGACAACCCTGGCGGGGCCTTGCTCTCTGCCGCCCCTCTGTAGCCTTCCGCCAGCGAGCGCTTCGATGCATCCCTATCGCACGCACAGCTGCGGCGCCCTCCGGCGCCAGCACGTCGGAGAGAGCGTCCGCCTTTCCGGCTGGGTGCATCGCAAGCGCGACCACGGCCAGCTGCTGTTCATCGACCTGCGCGACCACTACGGACTGACGCAGGTGGTGGCCGACATCGCGAGCCCGGTCTTCGCGTCGCTCGAGGGGCTGCGCGTCGAGTCGGTGATCACCGTCACCGGCAAGGTGGTGGCGCGCACGGCCGAGACGGTGAACGCCAAGCTGCCGACCGGCGAGATCGAGGTGCAGGCGGCGGAGGTCGTCGTGCAGTCGGCGGCCGAGCAGGTGCCGCTGCAGGTGAATGCCGAGGAGGACGCCGGCGAGGAGACGCGCCTGCGCTACCGGTTCCTGGACCTCAGGCGCGAGCGGTTGCATCGGAACATCCTGCTGCGCAGCCAGGTGATCAACTCGATCCGCCGGCGGATGCTCGAGCAGGGCTTCAACGAGTTCCAGACGCCGATCCTGACCGCGGACAGCCCGGAGGGCGCGCGCGCCTACGTCGTCCCCTCGCGCCTGCATCCCGGCAAGTTCTATGCGCTGCCGCAGGCGCCGCAGATGTTCAAGCAGCTGCTGATGGTCGCGGGCTTCGACAGGTACTTCCAGATCGCGCCCTGCTTCCGCGACGAGGACGGCCGCGCCGACCGCTCGCCGGGCGAGTTCTACCAGCTCGACCTGGAGATGAGCTTCGTCACACAAGACGATGTTTTTGCGGCCATTGAACCGGTCATGGGCGGGGTGTTCGAGGAGTTCGGCCGGGGCCGCAAGGTGACGCCGGCGCCCTTTCCGCGAATCCCCTTCGAGGAGTCCTTGCTGAAGTACGGCACCGACAAGCCGGACCTGCGCAACCCGATCGTCATCGCCGACGTCTCCGCGGTCTTCCGCGGCTCCTCCTTCGCCGTCTTCGCGCGGCTGGTGGAGCAGGGCAGCGTGGTGCGCGCGATCCCGGGCCCCGGCGCCGCGGCGCAGCCGCGCTCCTTCTTCGACAAGCTGAACTCCTGGGCGCAGAGCGAAGGCAAGGCCGGGCTCGGCTGGATCGCCTTTGCCGGCAGCGAGGCGAAGGGGCCGATCGCGAAGAACCTCGATGCCGAGCGCCTCGCCAAGCTGCGCGAGCTCGCCCGCCTGAAGGACGGCGATGCCGTCTTCTTCGTCTGTGACAAGCCCGCCGCCGCCGCGCTCTTTGCCGGCACGGTGCGCACGCGGCTCGGCAACGAGCTCGGCCTGATCGAGAAGGACGCCTACCGCTTCTGCTGGATCGTCGACTTCCCGATGTTCGAGCTGAACGAGGAGACCGGACAGGTCCAGTTCAGCCACAACCCCTTCTCCATGCCGCAAGGCGGGCTCAGGGCGCTGGAGGAGCAGGATCCGCTCACCATCAAGGCCTTCCAGTACGACATCGTCTGCAACGGCGTGGAGCTTTCCTCCGGCGCGATCCGCAACCACCTGCCCGAGCTGATGCTGAAAGCCTTTGCGATCGCGGGCTACAAGGCGGAGGAGGTCGAGCAGCAGTTCGCGGGCATGCTCTCCGCCTTTCGCCTGGGGGCGCCGCCGCACGGCGGCTCGGCGCCGGGCATCGACCGCATCGTCATGCTGCTGGCCGACGAGCCGAACATCCGCGAGGTCATCACCTTCCCGATGAACCAGCGTGCCGAGGACCTCTTGATGGGCGCGCCGTCGCCGCTGCCTGAGAAGCGGCTGCGCGAATTGCACATCAAGCTGGATTTGCCCTCGCGCTGATCCTTCCGTTAGCGGGAGAGATTCACCTAATGCTCGCAGGACCTTGGAGGAATTTCCTCTAGACGGAATCCAGCAAAGAAGCGCATGCTGTTCCCTCAAGTGGCTGGAATTCCAGTCGCTTGGGTGGGGGATCCGACGACAATGCGCGCTTCGAGCACCTTGGCGTTCCGCCTGTGGGGAGCGGTGCTTTCGCTTGGCCTGCTCGGCGGCTGTGTCGCCATTCCGCCCGCGGTCGCGATCGCGAGCTACGTGATCGACGTCGGCAGCTTCGTCGCCACCGGCAAGACTGCGACCGACCACGCCATCTCCGCCGTCGCGCAGCAGGACTGCGCGATCATGCGCATCTTCGAGGGAAATCTCTGCATCGACGAACCGGACTATCAGCTCGCCAGCGCCGGCGTGCTGGAGCCGCTGCCGCCCGAAGGCCAGCTCGAGCCGCCGCTGGCCTTGACGCCACTGGCGAGCGGCGACTTCGCGGCGCTGCCGCAGATCGCGCGCCTGCCGGACGCCGCGCTCCATGTCGCGGGGGGCCAGCTGGCCGCGGGCCCGATCTCGCGCGACAGCGTGCTTTCAGGCGCCACCTACCTCGCCGAAGGCCTGATCTATCCGACACTTGGCGGCAGCGGCGGCTGACGCCGCCCAGCCTTGAGCCAAACGGACTTGCCATAGTCGCGTGGTGCCGGTAACACCGCGCCGCCCCCGGAGGGCTGCGTGGCCAGGTTGATTGCCAAGCGTAGCGGCCCTTCCCTAGACTCCGACCTCAAGACCCTTGCGACAGGAGCGCGCGAGCTTGACCACGCCTGCCGCTGACGGCTTCTTCCTGCCCGCCGAATGGGCTCCCCACACCCGCTGCTGGATGGCCTGGCCTTGCCGGAAGTCGCTATGGGGCGACGGCCTGGAGGCTGCCTGCGACGCCTATGCCGAGGTCGCCGAGGCGATCGCCGGCTTCGAGCCGGTGACCATGATCGCGCGCGGGGACGAGGTGGCGTCGGTCTCCATGCGCACCGACACGCGCGTCGCCACCATGCCGCTCGGTCATGACGACTCCTGGATCCGCGACAACGGCCCGACCTTCGTCATCGACGGCAAGGGCGGCGTTGCCGGCGTCGACTGGGTGTTCAATTCGTGGGGCGAGAAATACAAGCCCTTCGACCAGGATGCGGCGGTCGCCGAGCTGATGCTCGACCGGCTGAAGATCAAGCGGTACTCCGCACCGCTGGTGCTGGAGGGCGGCTCGATCGTCGGCGACGGCGAGGGCACGCTGATCACCACCGAGCAATGCCTGCTCAATCCGAACCGCAATCCGGCGCGCACGCGCGAAGAGATCGAGCAGCTGCTGCGCGACCACCTCGGCATCAAGAAGATCATCTGGCTCGGCCGCGGCCTGACCGACGACGAGACCGATGGGCACGTCGACAACCTCGTCTCCTTCGCCAAGCCCGGGCAGATCCTGGCGCTCTGCTCCAGCGACCAGGAGGACGCCAACTACGAGATCCTGCAGGACGCGATCAAGCGCTTGCGCGCGGAGACCGACGCGCAGGGCCGTTCCTTCGAGGTGATCGAAATCGAGCAGCCGAAGGCGCGCTACGATGCGAACGGCAAGCGGCTGGCCTGTTCCTATGTGAACCTCTACATCGCCAACGGCGGCGTCGTCATGCCGGTGTTCGAGGACGGCAACGACCAGAAGGCGATCGACGCGGTGAAGAAGGCCTTCCCGGACCGTCGCGTGGTCGCCGTGCCCGGCATCGACATCGTGGTCGGCGGCGGCGGCATCCACTGCATCACGCAGCCGCAGCCGACCGGCTTCCCCAAGTAGCGCCGCGCCAGTCGCGCGGCCTTGTCCCGGGACAAGCTTTGCCTTGCGGTTCGACGTGCCGGCGGCTTCAGTCGCGGCCATGAGGGCAGGGGAGGAAGCGCAGGCCTGGCTGTTGGGCTTCTCGGGCGTTGCGATCTTCAGCCTCAGCCTGCCGATGACCCGCCTTGCGGTCGCCGAGTTGCCGCCGATCTTCGTCGGTCCGGGCCGCGCCGTGGTCGCCGCCTTTCCCGCCGCGATCCTGCTCTGGCTGACCCGGCAGCGCTGGCCGCGCGGGCGCGAATGGCTCGGCCTCGCCGTCGTCTCGCTCGGCGTCGTGCTCGGCTTTCCGCTGCTTTCTGCCTGGGCGATGCAGCGGGTCGAGGCCTCGCACGGCGCCGTGGTGCTGGGCATCCTGCCGCTCGCGACCGCGGTCTTCGGTGCGCTGCTCGCGGCCGAGCGCCCCTCTCCCGGCTTCTGGCTGGTCGCGGCTGTGGGCTCGACCCTCGTGGTGATCTTCGCGCTCGATGACGCCGGCACGCTCGCCTGGGCCGACCTCGCGCTCCTGGCCGCGGTCTTCTCCGCGGGGCTCGGCTATGCGGAGGGGGCGCGTCTCTCGCGCGCGCTCGGGGGCTGGCAGGTGATCTCCTGGGCGCTGGTGCTGGCGGCACCCTTTCTCGCCGTGCCGGTCGGCCTCGCGGTCCCGGACGTCGACTGGGGTGCGCTCTCCTGGCGGACCTGGGCTGCCTTCGCCTACGTCTCGCTCTTCGCGCAGTACATCGGCTTCTTCGCCTGGTATCGCGGGCTCGCGCTCGGCGGCATCGCCAAAATCGGCCAGGTGCAGTTGCTGCAGGCCTTCCTGACCATCGGCTTCGCCGCGCTGCTGAACGGCGAGGCGATCGGTTGGCGCACGATTGTCTTCGCGGTCGCTGTGGTCGGCTGTGTGGCGATCGGAAGACGGCAGAAGGTCAGGCGTTTGACTAGCCCTCTCCCCAACGCGGGAGAGGGCGGCGAGCGAGCGCAGCGAGCGAGGGGTGAGGGGGGTCGGTAGGTTGCCGCGTCAAGGGGTGCACCGACCGACCCCCCTCACCCCAACCCCTCTCCCGCAAGGGGAGAGGGGCTACTGATTACCCCTGGTTCAGCTTCGCTACCTTCGCCACGGCCGGGCGCTCGGAGATCTACTCCGCCAGACGCCCCAGCTTCGGGAAGCGCCGGTAGAGATCGGCTGGCGAATCGTGCCAGGTGCTGAGCATCCAGAGATAGAGGTCGGCACCGGTCAGCGCTTCGCCCAGGAGGCGCGGGTGCAGGTTCTGCTCGACGATGGTGTAGAGCGAGAGCAGCTCGCGCCCGGCCGCTGCCTTGACCGACGCCGCATCGCCGTAGCGGTCGCTGTAGAAGTAGCGCAGGTAGGTCTCGTAGAGGCTGGCGGAGAGGAACACCATCCACTGCAGGAAGAGTGCGTGCGCCGAGCTGCCGGGCTCCGGCGACAGCTCGCCCGGCTTCTCGTTGCAGAGATGCGTGACCATGGCCGCCGACTCGATCATCACGGTCTGGTTCGGCAGCATCAGCGCCGGCACGCGAGCTTGCGGATGAATCTTGCGGTAGGCGGGCTGCTGCGCTTCCTCCTTCGAGACCCAGACGACCTCGTGCGGCAACCCCAGCTCCTCGAGGATCATCTGCGGCGCGACCGAACCCGAGCCCTTGCGCGCGTAAAGCCTGTACATGAATCCCTCCCGGTGTTCCGGGAGGGAGGCTACGTCAGCTCCAGCCGGTCAGGATAGAGGGGCGAACCAGCACCAGGAGCGCGCCCTCGGGATGGCGGTAGGCCTCGCCCACCTGGTCGGCGGTGATGCCGCTCGCCAGCGCCGCAAGCGCGGCCGGCGGCTTCGCCGGATCGACCGCGTTCAGCACCTTGCCGCCGACGGTGTAGGACCAGAAGTCGTTGGCGGCGACCACCGCCTGGACCGTCCTGCCCTCCGGCAGCGCAAGGCTGCTGGTCGGGCGCTCTCCGCTGTTCACGAGCTGCGCCGCGAGGGTCTGCAGCGTGACCTTGGTCACGTGCAGGTCGATCACCAGGGTGTCGCCGAGCTGCAGGGCCGTGCCGATCCGCTGGTTCGGATCGAAATCCTTGCCGCGCAGGCGCTGGTCGAAGAGGGCGCCCACCAGCGGGATGTCCTTGACGATGCCGATCTTGTTCTCGTCGCGCACGAAGACCTGTCCGGTGAAGTCGCCGCCGTAGGCGCCGGCGTCGGTCACCACCAGGATCTGGCGCGCGGTGAAGGCCTTGTTGCCCTTGAGCTTGAAGGGCATGAAGTCGCCGCGCTTGCTGCCGCCGTGATCTTCCCAGGGCTGGCCGCTCTTGCTGCCCCAGGTGGTCTCGATGGCGGCGGCGGGACCGGCGGCCAGGAGGCCGGCACCGGCCAGCAGGAGCGTACGTCTCGACAGGGTCATGGCACCCCTCCAAGGCTGAGACATTCTACGTGGGGAGCCCGCAGGCCCTCCACCAATCCTAGCTGCACTCGAAAATGGGCGAGCCCAAGGCGGCGAGGTCCACCGCGATCCCCAGGCCCGGTCCCGTGGGAGCGCGCAGGAGGCCGCCGCTGGTCGGTGGCATGCCGCTCCCGTTGCTGACCGTCACCCAGTTGTGGAAGTCGACGGTATGCTGCCGCCGCGCTTCCGGCGTCGAGATCGAGAGGTGCGCCATGGCGGCGGTATCGATGTCGGCGCCGCCGGTGTCCTCGACCGTCACCATCAGCCCGAGCTCGACCGCGGCGTCGCGCAGCAGGCGAGCCTTGGTCACGCCGCCGACGCGGGCGATCTTCAGCGTCACCCCGTCGATGCCGGCGAAGGCCGCCTGGCAGAGGCTCTCCAGGTCGACGATCGACTCGTCCAGCACCATCGGCCGCTGGGCCGCCTCGCGGAGCAGCAGGCACTCGCGCAGGGTGGCGCAGGGCTGCTCGAAGACGTAGTTGAGCTCGCGGGTCAGCTGCAGGAAGCGCCGCGCCTCGGCAGGCGCGTAGCCGCCATTGGCGTCGCAGAAGAGCACGGCATCGAGCGGCAGGGCCGCGGCGACGGCGCGGAGCGATGCCTCGTCCTCGAAGGCATCGCCGCCGACCTTGACCTGCAGGCGCCGGTAGCCTTCCGCCCAGTACTTCTGCGCGCGCGTGGCCATGGCCTCGGGCGCCTGCTTGGAGAGCGAGCGGTAGAGCCGCGTCCCCTCGCCGTAGCGGCCGCCGAGGAACTCGGCCAGCGGCAGGGCGGCGCGCCGCGCGGCGAGGTCCCAAGCCGCCATGTCGAAGGCTGCCTTGGCGTAGGGATGACCCTTCAGGGCCCGGTCGAGCGTGCGCGTCAGCGCAATCGGCTGGTCGGCGCTCTCGCGCAAGAGAGCGGGAGCGAGCTCCTCGGCCGCCGCCCTGGCGCCGGCGGCGAAGGCCGGGTCGTAGGTCGTGCCGAGCGGGGACATCTCGCCCCAGCCCTCGCGGCCCGCCTCGTCGGTCAGCCGCACGACCAGGCTGTCGAAGCCCTCGCTGACGCGGCCGCCGGAGACGACATAGGGCCCGTCGCGGAACGGCTGGTCCTGGCGGAAGCAGGTGACGCGGACGATGGCCATGGCGGTCTTAGCACCTGTGACGGCGGGGCGGGGTTGCGGCGAGGGGGGCAGGCCGCAACTATGTCGCAGCCTGAACCCGGGACGGAAGAGGGAACGTCATGATCGACGTCTACAGCTGGGCGACGCCCAATGGCCACAAGGTGCACATCGCGCTGGAAGAGCTGGGCCTGAAGTACAAGGCGCACCCGGTCGACATCGGCAAGGGCGACCAGTTCACGCCGGAGTTCCTGAAGATCAGTCCGAACAACCGCATCCCGGCGATCCTCGACCATGACGGCCCGGGCGGGAAGCCGCTCTCGCTCTTCGAGTCCGGCGCGATCCTGGTCTATCTGGCGGAGAAGACCGGCAAGCTGCTGCCGAAGGAGCCGCACGCGCGCTACACGACGCTGCAGTGGCTCTTCTGGCAGATGGGCGGCATCGGCCCGATGCTGGGCCAGGCGCATCACTTCCGGAACTACGCGCAGGAGAAGATTCCCTACGCCATCGAGCGCTACACCAACGAGGCGAACCGTCTCTATCGCATCGCCAACAAGCGCCTGGGCGAAAGCCGCTACCTCGGCGGCGAGGAGTACTCGATCGCCGACATCGCCTGCTGGCCCTGGATGCGCTATCCCGATCGTCAGGGCATCGAGCTCGACGAACTGAAGAACTTCAAGCGCTGGTTCGACGAGATTGCCGCCCGTCCGGCGGTGCAGCGCGGCGTCGAGGTGCTGGCCGCGCAACGCTCCGATGCGCCGATGGACGAGAAGCAGCGCGAGATCCTGTTCGGAAAGACCCAGTTCCAGAAGCGCTGAATGCGTGCCATCGAAGCGACGGCCCTCGGCCTCGAGGGCCTGCGTGTTGCCGAGCGGCGGAAGCCGGCGCCGGGGCCAGGCGAGCTGCTGGTCGCGCTGAAAGCGGCGAGCCTGAACTACCGCGACCTCGTGATCCTCAAGGGCCTCTACCGGCCGGACCTGAAGCTGCCCTACGTGCCGCTCTCCGATGGCGCCGGCGTGGTCGAGGGGGTTGGCGCCGGCGTCAGCCGCTTCACGGCGGGCGACCGAGTCATCCCGGTCTACACCCAGGGCTGGATCGACGGCCTGCCGACACCGCAGCAGCGCACGGGCCGGACGCTCGGCGTGCCGCTCGAGGGTGTCGCGCAGCATTACATCGTCGTGCCGGAAGCGGAGGCGGTCACCACGCCGGCGAACCTCAGCGACGAGGAGGCCGCGACCCTGCCGATCGCCGCGTTGACCGCCTGGTCGACGCTGCAGGAGGGCGGGGTGAAGCCCGGCGACTGGGTGCTGGTGCAGGGCACCGGCGGCGTTGCGCTCTTCGCGCTGCAATTTGCGAAGCTCGCCGGCGCGCGGGTCATCGTCCTCTCCTCCAGCGAGGAGAAGCTCGCCCGCGCCAAGGCGCTGGGCGCCGAGGTCGGCATCGACTATCGCGCTGTGCCGCAGTGGGGCCCCGCGGTGCGGGAGGTAACTGGCGGGCGCGGCGTCGACATCGTGGTCGAGACTACCGGCGAGACGCTGACGCAATCGCTGGCCGCCACGGCCTTCGGCGGCTTCGTCGGCGTGATCGGCTTCGTCGGCGGCTTCGAGGCGAAGCTCGACATCCGCCAGCTGATCGGTCCGATGCTCCGCGTGCAGGGCATTGCCGTCGGCTCGCGCCGCCGCTTCGAGGCGATGAACCGCGCGATCGAGGCGCATGGGCTCAAACCGGTGATCGACCGGGCGCTTCCGCTGGAGCAGGCGGCTGAGGCCTTCGCGCTGATGGAGCGGGGCGGTCACTTCGGCAAGATCGTGCTGCGGCACTAACTGCCGCTCACGTTGCACGTCACGCGGTACGCTGCTGAGATTCAGCAGATTTTCCTCTTGTGCGTGGTTGGCTGTGCACCGCCCTCAGTGCAGTCGGCTGACGGAGGACAGCATGCGAATGCCGCGAAGTGCCTCGAATTTAGCCCCCGTCAGCCCCTCCGTCTTAAACAACTTCCTCACTCGGTCCGCAACGATGACCATCGAGGTGTTATCAGGCATGAAGACGTCGGAACCGTCCCAGGTCTCCGGGTCTAGCTTGATGCCCTCGTTGAAGGCGGCGACCTTTCCTTCGTGCTGTACATGGATGGTTCTGAGGCCAGCGCGATCGAGTGGACCGCAGCGTCCAGCCACAAAGAGAAGATTGTAGGTCGAGACAACTCGTCCCAGCCTAGCAACGGCACAGCGCTTGGCCAGAATGTCCCGCCCGTGCGCGGCAAAACCCGACACCTTTGCTGAGCGGACTGCTGCCAGTGCTCGGTCCGAGAAAAGCGCCGTTCCGTGAGACGTGCCGATCACGTCGGAGAGCGTTGCCGATCCAGACTGCCACGACGCAGACATCAGATCGGGAAACGCGGCGCTGTCTCGCCATAGATCTCTACTTCGCCCGTTGACCGCCATATCAACCCAGAAAACCTCCGATGCGATATCGGCAGAGAAGCGATACATATGGTCAAAGAAGGCTTGGTGCTCTATCTCATCGTTCATCGTTGCAGTCTCGGATCGCGGACCCTGCGTTACAGCGGTAGTTTAGCCGCCTTCCCACGATCCTTGGCAGGGCATCGCGGTCGGCTCGCGCCGCCGCTTCGAGGCGCGCGATCGAGGCGCATGGGCTCAAACCGGTGATCGACCGGGTGTTGCCATTGGAGCAGGCGGCCGAGGCCTTCGCGCTGATGGAGCGGGGCGGCCACTTCGGCAAGATCGTGCTGCGGCACTGAGGCCGCAACCGCCTCCCTCCTTCCTCGTCATGTGCGGGCTTGACCCGCGCATCCAGGGTTCGGCGTAGCGACAAAGCGCTGGATCGCCGGGTCGAGCCCGGCGATGACGAGAGCTATGGCGGACAATCGCGTCGCGTTGACAGCGCGCGAAGTGCCTAACCACACTCCCGCACCCGCCCGGCAGAGGCGGGCAGGGGAGATCGTTCATGGGCGAGCAAGGTCAGGCTTTTCCGCATCTCTTTCGGCCGCTGAAGCTGCGGCACAAGACGCTGCGCAACCGCATCGTCTTCGGCGCGCACACGGTCAACATGAGCTACGAGGGCCTGCCGGGCGACCGGCATTACGGCTACTACCGCGAGCGCGCGCGGGGCGGGGCGGCGATGATCGTGGTCGAGCCGACGCCGGCGCACCGCACCGGCATCCTGATCCGCGGCAACCTCCTGGCCGAGAGCGACGCCGGCATCGAGCCCTTCCGGCGCATCACGACCGAATGCAAGGAGCTGGGCGCCGTGATGATCCACCAGATCTATCACGTCGGCGCGCACGGCGATCACGACAACTCCTGGCAACCCTACTGGTCCCCCTCGGGCCTCCCCTCGATGCACGACCAGTGGGGCAGCCACAGGATGACCGAGGCCGAGATCGAGGAGGTGATCGAGGGCTTCATCGCGCAGGCGGTGCGCGACCAGAAGGCCGGCTTCGACGGGGTCGACATCTTCGCCGGCTACAACTGCCTGGTCGACCAGTTCTGGTCGCCCTTGACCAACCGCCGCGACGATCGGTGGGGTGGCAGCCTGGAGAACCGCCTGCGCTTCGCCGTGCGCATCTCGGAGGGCATCCGGCAGCGCTGCGGCGAGGACTTCATCGTCGGCTTCACCGTCTCCGGTGCCGAGCCCTACGAGGGCGGCCTCTCGCTGGCCGACAAGACCGAGATCGTCGAGTGGCTCGATCGCCGCGGGCTCGTCGACTACTTCTCGGTCGGCTCGGGCAGCTATCTCAATCTCTCGATGATGATCGTGCCCTCCTTCCACTTCCCGATGCGGCTGACGGTGGAGGCGACGGAGGCGTTCAAGGGCGTGGCCAGGCACGCCGCGATCACCACCGAGGCGCGGGTGAAGACACCGGCCAACGCCGAGGACGTGCTGGCGAAGGGCCAGGCCGACCTCGTCTCCATCGTGCGCGGCCAGATCGCCGACCCGCACCTCGCCAACAAGGCGCGCGAGGGCCGGCCGGAGGACGTGCGCCCCTGCATCTCCTGCAACCAGCTCTGCATCGGCCGGCGCTACCGCGACTACTACGTCTCCTGCCTGGTCAACCCCTCCGTTGCTCGCGAGGCGGAGTGGAACGGCGATTCGACCCCGCCGACGAAGCACCCGAAGGAGGTGCTGGTGGTGGGCGGCGGTCCGGCCGGCCTGGAGACGGCGCGCGTCGCGGCGGCGCGCGGCCATCGCGTCACGCTGGTCGAGATGACCGGCGAGCTCGGCGGGCAGTTCCGGCTCGCGGCCGGCCAGCCCGAGCGCGGCGAGATCGCCGAGCTGCTCTCCTGGTACCAGACGCAGCTCACCAAGCTGCAGGTGAAGGTTCGCCTGCGCCACAGGATGACGCCCGAGGAAGTGAAGGCTTCGGGCGCCGACGTCGTGATCCTCGCCACCGGCTC
>DATEDK010000169.1:0-2090 GCA_035281685.1 Kiloniellales bacterium
TGGCGGGGTGACCACCAACCGCCCCTCACCCTGTCCCGCTCCCCCTTCGGGGGCGAGGGGACGCTAGCGGTGAGGGCAGGCCAGGGGTCCCCTCGCCCCCGAAGGGGGAGAGGGACAGGGTGAGGGGCGGTTGGTATGCCCCTTGCGCTCCCCTGAGCCCGATGGATTAGTCCTGTTTTTTAGGGGAGCAACCCATGCCTTTCGAACAGTGGTTCGCCTTCGCCGCGGCCTCCGCGGTGCTGTTGATCATCCCCGGTCCCACCGTCCTGCTGGTGATTTCCTACGCGCTGGCGCACGGCCGCAAGGCGGCGCTGGCGATGGTGGCCGGCGTCGCGCTCGGCGATTTCACCGCGATGACCTGCTCGCTCGCCGGCGTCGGCGCGCTGCTGGCTGCGTCGGCCGAGCTGTTCACGGCGCTGCGCTGGCTGGGTGCGGCCTATCTCGTCTATCTCGGCATCAAGCTCTGGCGTGCGCCGGTCACGCTCGGCACCGATGGTCTGCCGGCCGCACCGGAGTTCCGGGCGAAGCGCATGTTCCTACACGCCTTCGCGGTGACCGCGCTCAACCCCAAGGGCATCATTTTCTTCGTCGCCTTCCTGCCGCAGTTCGTGAACCCGCAGGCCGAGCTGCTGCCGCAATTCGCGATCTTCGTCGTCACCTTCGTCACCATGGCGGCGTTGAACGTGCTGGGCTTCGCCTACCTGGCCTCGGCGGCGCGCCGCGCCGTGCGCAAGCCGGCGGTGCAGCGCGCGGTCAACCGCAGCGGCGGCACCCTCTTGATCGGTGCCGGCCTGCTCGCCGCGGTCTGGAAGAGGACCTAGGGTCACCCCGTGTTGTCGCTGGCCTGGATCATCTCCACCAGCGTCTTCGGCCAGATCAGCGCCGGCTTCAGCGACTCCTCGAAGCTGAGCTCCGGACCGAGCAGCAGATAGAGCAGCATGATGATGATGCCGAGGATGTAGAGTTGCACCAGCCGCAGCAGCATGGCGGTCCTTCCCGGATCGGTCAGCGGGCGCGTCGATAACGCCGCGCCGGCGAACAAGGTTCAGGATGCCGCGACGCTCTTCGGCGGCAGCGGGTCGGCGCGCTATTTGCGCCCCTCCAGGCCGCCACGCCAGGCCGCCTTCTCCAGCTCCAGGCGCAGCGGCGCCAGCAACGGTTCCAGCAGCGCCACGCCTTCGCGGCTCAGGTGATCCTCGTCGGCATAGAGCGAAAGGCCGTCCTTCTCGAGGTAGCAGGACTCGAAATCGCAGAGGGCAGCGATCGGGTCGATCAGCGGCACGCGGTAGCGCCCGGCGAGATCGCGCAACATGATCGAGGTTCGTCGCTGCCGCGCGTCGACGGCCTGCCGATCCAGGCTGAAGGTCTTCTGCCGACGGTCCAGCAGCGTGGCAAGTGCGAGCGTATCCGGAACGTTGAAACCGGCCTCCGGCACGCTGCCGATCAGCACGACGTCGATGTCGCGCACCTCGAGATACTCGATGAGCTGGCCCAGCTTGTCGTGCACGAGCGCAGCGCCGTCCTTGCCGTTCAGAGGGACGGTCCCATCCTCGAAGCCGTATCGCCGCCCCTCGACGTACATCGGCCAGCGGGCGTGAAGTACGACCACATCGATGTCGTTCTCGTTGACGTACTCGATCACCCGCTCGCCGAAGTCCAGGCAGACACCGGGCTCGTCCGAGCGATCGACACCAACGAGCGGCGGACAGCCGCCTTCCACCAGCCCGATGCCGCCAAAGTCGACGGCATCGGCAAGGCGATCGACGGCGCCACCGAGTACACGGGCGTGGGAATCTCCCCACAGCAGCACGCGCACCGGCTTGCCTTCCTCGCCAAGGCTGCAGGGCAGCGACGTCTGGCTCAGGTCGGCCCCGCTGCAGTCGCCGACCTCATCAAGATGATCCGCTTTGGCCGAGAGATAGCGCAAGGCCTGCAAAGGCAGGCGCTCCGGCGCCCCCTCGCTCGTCCGGATGGCGACTGAGGCCGAAAGCAGAAGCGCCGCAGCGCCCCCGATTGCAACGCCGAGCCTGGCTCGCGAGAGGCCCTGCTGCCCTCTCCGCCGGAAGGGCCGCTCCACGTAGCGCCAGGAG
>DATEDK010000170.1:0-9185 GCA_035281685.1 Kiloniellales bacterium
GGAGGGCTGCGACAAATTCTGCACCTTCTGTGTTGTGCCTTACACGCGGGGTGCCGAGGCCTCGCGCCCGGTCGCCGACATCCTGGCCGAGGCGCGCCGCCTCGTCGCCGCCGGTGCGCTGGAGATCACGCTGCTGGGTCAGAACGTCAACGCCTACCGCGGGACGGCTCCCCATGGCGGGGCCTGGGGCCTCGGACGGCTTCTGCGCGCTCTGGCGGAGATACCGGGCCTGCAGCGCCTGCGCTACACCACCTCCCATCCACGCGACGTCGACGACGAGCTGATCGCCGCGCACCGCGACCTGCCGCAACTCATGCCCTTCCTGCATCTGCCGGTGCAGTCGGGCAGCGACGGCGTGCTGGCGGCGATGAACCGCCGACACGACGCGGCGGACTATCGTCGCGTGGTCGACCGCCTGCGCGCAGCGCGGGCGGACCTCGCGCTCTCCTCCGACTTCATCGTCGGCTTTCCGGGCGAGAGCGACCGCGACTTCGAGGCGACGCTGGCGCTGGTGCGCGAGGTCGGCTACGCGCAGGCCTATTCCTTCAAGTACAGCGCGCGGCCCGGCACGCCCGCGGCCGCCATGCCGCGTCAGGTGCCGGAAACCGTGAAAGGCGAGCGGCTCGCGGCGCTGCAGCAACTTCTCGACGCCCAGCAGCTCGCCTTCAACCGGCGGAGCGTCGGCCGGCGCATGGCCGTGCTCTTCGAGCGGCGCGGCCGCCTGCCGGGCCAATACGTCGGGCGCAGCCCGTGGATGCAGGCGGTCCACGCGCGCCTGCCGCAGGAGAGTCTCGGCCGCCTGGCCGAGGTGGAGATCGTCGGCGCGGGGCCGAACGGCCTGGAGGGCGAATGCAAAGCGGGCGGCACGACGACAGCGGAGCCCATAGGGGCCGTAGCGTGACCCTGCCCAAGCCGACGATCGACAGCCCGACCTACGTCCAGTTCGACGACAATCGACTCCTGCCGCTGCTCTACGGGCAGCACGACCAGAACCTGGCGCGCATCGAGCGCAACCTAGGGGTCGCCATCGCCGCGCGCGGCAACCGCCTCGCGATCTCGGGCGAGCGCGAGCGGGTGGCCGCGGCCGCCGAGGCGCTGCAGGCGCTCTGGCGCCGCCTGGTGCGCGGCCTGCCGGTGGGTGATGCCGAAGTCGATGCCGCCTGCCGCCTCGTGCGGGAGGCCCCCTCCGAGCTCAGCGAGACGCCCGGCGCCGCCCCCGTGGAGGGCCCCGGCATCCGCACGCGCAAGGGTGTCGTGACGGCCCGCTCGCTGGGGCAGGCGCACTACATCCAGGCGCTGCGGCAGAACGAGCTCACCTTCGGCATCGGACCGGCCGGCACGGGCAAGACCTACCTTGCCGTCGCGGTGGCGGTGGAGATGCTGCTGGCGCGCCGCGTCGAGCGCCTGATCCTCTCGCGCCCGGCTGTGGAGGCCGGCGAGCGGCTCGGCTTCCTGCCGGGCGACCTGCGCGAGAAGGTCGATCCCTACCTGCGCCCGCTCTACGATGCGCTCTACGACATGCTGCCGGGCGACCAGGTGGCAAACCGCCTCGCCTCGGGCGAGATCGAGATCGCGCCGCTCGCCTTCATGCGCGGCCGCACCCTTGCCAATGCGTTCTGCATCCTGGACGAGGCGCAGAACACCACCGCCGTACAGATGAAGATGTTCCTGACGCGCCTCGGCGAGAACAGCCGCATGGCGGTCACGGGCGACCTGTCCCAGGTCGATCTGCCGCGCGGCGAACGCTCGGGCCTGCGCGACGCTTCCGACCTCTTGGCCGGCCTCGAAAGTGTCGCCTTCGTGCAGTTCACCGACGCCGACGTCGTGCGCCATCCCCTGGTCACCGAGATCGTGCGCGCCTACGCCCGCCGCGACGCGGCGGAGGCCGACGGGCCCGATCTCTTCGAAAAGCGGCGGCGCTGACGCCCCCACGACCGATGCGCCCCAAGGCCAAGCCCGTGGCTGTCGACATCCTGATCGAGGCGCCTGCGTGGCTTCGCGCGCTGCCCGAGGCCGAGCGCGTCGTCGAGCGCGCCGCGCGGGCGACCTTCGCGATCGCTACGCTGCCGGACGACGGCGCCTGGGAGTGCGCCGTGCTGCTGGCCGACGATTCCCGCCTGCAGGAGCTGAACCGCCGCTTCCGCGGCCAGGACAAGCCGACCAACGTGCTGTCCTTTCCGGCCGACCCTCGAGAGCCCGACTACGCCAACGAAGTGCAGATGGAGCCGGCCGAGGACCAGCCGCTGCCCTACGGCGACGTCGCGATCGCCTACGGCACCACCGCCGCCGAGGCCGCCGAGCAGGGCAAGACCCTGGCCGACCATCTCTCGCACCTCGTGGTGCACGGGCTCCTGCACCTGATCGGCCACGACCACGAGACGGCGGCGGAGGCCGAGCGCATGGAGGCGCTGGAGCGGCAGATCCTGTGGGAGATCGGCATCGCCGACCCCTACGAGCCGCCCGAGGAACGGACATGAGCGACGCCTCTCCGACAGGCGAAGGCAAGCGCGGCCTGCTGCAGCGGCTGCGCCACCGGTTGCGACCGAGGGGCGGCGATTCCTCGCTGCGCGAGGCAATCGAGGAGATCATCGAGGAGTTCGAGGAGAGCGAGGGCGACGAGGGCGACACCACGCCGATCGGCAGCCACGAACGCCTGCTGCTCACCAACGTGCTGAAGCTGAGGCGCCTCACCGCCTACGACGTCATGGTGCCGCGCGCCGACATCATCGCCGTCGACGTGAAGGCGACGGTGGGCGAGCTCCTCGCGCTGATCGACAAGGAAGGCCACTCGCGCCTGCCGATCTACCGCGACACGCTCGACGACATCGTCGGCATGGTGCACCTCAAGGACATCCTGCCTTACGTGCACGAACCCGAGCGTTTCACGCTCGAACAGGTCCGCCGCGACGTGCTGATCGTGGCGCCCTCGATGCTGGCGCTCGACCTCCTGCTCGAGATGCGCCGGCAGCGCCGCCACATGGCGCTGGTGGTCGACGAGTACGGCGGCATCGACGGGCTGGTCACCATCGAGGACCTGGTGGAGGAGATCGTCGGCGAGATCGAGGACGAGCACGATCTCAACGTTGCGCCGCTGCTGTGGCGCCGGCCGGACGGCTCGGTCATCGCCGACGCCCGGGTACCGATCGAGGAGTTCGAGGCCAAGGTCGGCCCGATCCTGACCGACGAGGAGCGCGAGGCCGACATCGACACGCTGGGCGGCCTGGTGACTACGCTGGCCGGCCGCCTGCCGGCGCGCGGCGAGCTCTTCCTGCACCCTGCGTCGGGCATCTCGATCGAAGTGGTCGACGCCGATCCGCGCCGCCTGCATCGCCTGCGCCTGCGCAACCTGCCGGCGCCGCCAGCGCCGCAAGGCAACGAAGGCGAGGCCGTACCGCCATGAACCGTGCCATCGATGCCGGCGCCGGCCCTGCCCGGTCGGCGCTCGGTCGCTTGGCTGCGCGCCTGGCGGCGATCGGCGGCACGCGGCGCCTGCTGATGGCAGGCGCGCTCGGCCTGCTTTCCTCCACCGCCTTCGCGCCGCTCTGGCTTCTGCCGCTGCTGGTGCCCGCCTTCGTCGGCCTCTCCTGGCTCCTCGACGGCGCCGGCCGCGGCAGAAGCGCCTTCGCCATCGGCTGGGCCTTCGGCTCCGGCCACTTCCTCGGTGGGCTCTACTGGGTCGGCATTGCGATGACCGTCGACTTCGCCCGCTTCTGGTGGTTCATGCCGGTGTCGGTCGGCGGGCTCGCCTTCGGGCTGGCGCTGTTCATCGGCGCCGCCACGTGGCTCGCCTGGAGGACCGGCGCACGGGGTGCGGCTCGCCTGCTCTTCCTCGCAGTCGCCTGGCTCGTGATGGAGTGGCTGCGCTCGTGGGTGCTCTCCGGCTTTCCCTGGAACCAGCTCGGCTCGGTTTGGGCCTTCGCGGCCCTGCCGATGCAGGCGGCGAGTGTCGTCGGGATCTGGGGCCTGACGCTCCTGACGTTGCTCGCCGCCGCCTCGCCCGCGCTGCTCGGCGAAGCCAACCTCCGGCGAGGAGAGGCAGCCGCAACGGTGGTGGCGACCTGGCTTCTGCTGGCCCTCATGCTCGGTTACGGCGCCCTGCGGTTATCGGTCGCACCACCGCTGGGAGAATCCGCCATTCCGGGTGTGAGCGTGCGCCTGGTGCAGCCGTCGGTCGATCAGTCGGAGAAGGGAAAGCGCTCGATGGCGCTGCGGCACCGCCAGCAGCTCATCGAGCTCAGCGCTGCGCCCGGCCTGGAGAAGGTCGCGCTACTGGTCTGGCCGGAGACGGCGCTCTTCGCCGACCTCGCCAACGATCGCGCGGTGCGCGACGAGCTCGGCGCTTGGCTCCCCGACCAGGTCACGCTGATCACCGGCGCTTACCGCACCGAAGGGGCGGAGCGCACCTTCAACTCGCTCTATGCGCTCGACGGCCGCGGCGGCGTGCTCGGCGTCTACGACAAGGCGCACCTGGTGCCCTTCGGAGAATATGTGCCGTTGCGCGAGACGCTGGGCGCGATGTCGATCCCGGTGACGCAAGGTAGCTTCGAGTCCGGTTCTGGTCTCGCGACCCTGCAACTGCCGGGATTGCCCGCCGCCTCGCCGCTGATCTGCTACGAGGTCATCTTCTCCGGCGCCGTCGTGGCGCACGGAGCGCGCCCCGGTTTCCTCCTCAACATCACCAACGACGCCTGGTTCGGCCGCTCCAGCGGGCCCTTCCAGCACTTCGCGCAGGCGCGGCTCAGGGCGGTGGAGGAGGGGCTGCCTATTATACGTTCAGCTAATAACGGCATCTCTGCAATCGTTGATGCCTATGGTCGAGTGGTAGCAAAACTCCCACTGGATGCCGTTGGGGTGCTGGATGGAGACTTGCCCGCAAGCTCCGATACCATCACGATTTACGCCGTTATGGGTGATTTGATTTTAGTGCCTCTTTCGATTGTCCCTGCTATTGTTGGCTACCTGCTGGTGCGGCGGAACAGGCAGGCGAGTCGGATGCTCGACAACCGTTAGGCTTGCCAGTAACGAACAACTTGCCGATCCGAAACGTTTACAGCCGGCAAGTCCGTGCACCGAAGGGGAGACTGCAGGAATGGCTAGGGGACGCCCCAAGGCAGAGTATGGCCGTGGGACAGGAAGGCCGCATCCGGTGGATGTGCACGTTGGGGGCCGGGTACGCATGCGCCGGACCCTGCTTGGCATGAGTCAGGAGAAGCTGGGGGAGGCGATCGGCCTGACCTTCCAGCAGGTCCAGAAGTACGAGCGCGGCACCAATCGCATCGGCGCGAGCCGCCTCCACGATCTTTCCAAGGTTCTCGACGTACCGATTGGCTTCTTCTTCGAGGAGCTCGGCGACTGGCAGGCCACCAAGGCAGCGGCCAAGGCCCAAGGCTTCGCCGAAGACCAGTCCGATTTCGATCTCGATCCGATGGCGAAGCGCGAGACGCTGGAGCTGGTGCGCGCCTACTACCGCATCAAGGACCCGGCGGTGCGCAAGCGCCTGTTCGAGATGTGCAAGGCCCTGGCGCAGGCCGGCGAGGACGAATAGGTTCCGCGTCTTTCCCGAGATTCCCGAGACCCTGCTAAGCGCTTGACCGAGGAATCGGCTCCGGCGCAAAGTGCCGCGCTTTTGAGCGAGGGCGCGCGCGGCCGCGGGCCCGCTTCACCAGAAATCTCGGGGGCATGGCGTGCGCCGGACCGGACGTTATCTCTTTACCAGCGAGTCTGTGGCCGAGGGGCATCCCGACAAGGTCTGCGACCGCATCTCCGACACCGTCGTCGATCTATTCCTGGCGCACGATCCCTATGCGCGCGTCGCCGTCGAAACGCTGGCGACCACCGGGCGCATCGTGTTGGCGGGCGAGGTGCGCGGGCCCGACAGCGTGACGCGCGAGCTGATCGAGAAGAGCGGGCGCGAGGCCGTGCGCGACATCGGCTACGAGCAGGACGGCTTCCACTGGAAATACGCCTGCATCGAGAATTTCATTCACAAGCAGTCGGCCGACATCGCGGTCGGCGTCGACGCCGCCGGCAACAAGGACGAGGGAGCCGGCGACCAGGGCATCATGTTCGGCTTCGCCTGCCGCGAGACCGAGGACTTCATGCCGGCGCCGATCTACTACGCGCACCGTATCCTGAAGCGCCTCTCCGAGCATCGCCGCAGCAGCAACGAGTCCGGCCTCGGCCCCGACGCGAAGAGCCAGGTGACGCTCGAGTACGTCGACGGCAAGCCGCGGCGCGCCACCTCGGTCGTCGTCTCGACGCAGCACGACGAGGCGCTGACGCAGAAAGAGGTGCGCGAGATCGTGCGCCCGATCGTGGAGGACGTGTTGCCCGAGGGCTGGATGTGCCCGGAGGACGAGTTCTACGTGAACCCGACCGGCCGCTTCGTCGTCGGCGGTCCGGACGGCGACGCCGGCCTCACCGGCCGCAAGATCATCGTCGACACCTACGGCGGCGCCGCGCCGCACGGCGGCGGTGCCTTCTCCGGCAAGGATCCGACCAAGGTGGACCGCTCGGCCGCCTACGCGGCGCGCTATCTCGCCAAGAACGTCGTGGCCGCGGGTCTGGCCGAACGCTGCACCATCCAGGTCTCCTACGCGATCGGCGTTTCCAAGCCGCTCTCGCTCTATGTCGATACCGGCGGCACCGGCGAGGTCGACGAGGCGAAGCTCTCGGAGGTGCTGCGCGACACCATGAACCTCTCGCCGCGCGGTATCCGCGAGCACCTCGGCCTGAACCGGCCGATCTACGCGCGCACCTCCGCCTACGGCCACTTCGGCCGCCAGCCCGACAACGACGGCGGCTTCTCCTGGGAGCGCACCGACCTCGCGCCCACGCTGCGGAGCGCGCTTTCGTGAAGTCCTCCCTCTCCCCTTGCGGGAGAGGGCCGGGGTGAGGGGGGTCGGTCGGTTGTTTGCGGTGTTGAAAGCCGCGCCGACCGACCCCCCTCACCCTACTCTCTCCCGCAGGGGGAGAGGGTCAACCAACGCCGATGACCGAGCGATCAGTCCCCCGCAAGCCCGATGGAGAGGACGCGCGCGTCTATGGCCGCCGCAAGGGGCGTCCGCTGCGTGCCTCGCTCAGCCGCCTGATCGCCGAGCGCCTGCCTGCCTATGTCTTCGATCTGCCGGAGGCCGGCCTCCTCGATCCGCAGAGCCTCTTCACGCACGGACCGCGCGCGATCTGGCTGGAGATTGGCTTCGGCGGCGGGGAGCATCTGGCCTGGCAGGCCGTCAACAATCCCCACGTCGGCCTGATCGGCTGCGAGATCTTCCTCAACGGCATCGCCACCGCGCTCCGCGCATTGGAGGAGGCCAAGGCCACAAACGTGCGGCTCTGGCCGGAGGACGTGCGCCCGCTGCTGGAACGTCTGGCGCCCCGGTCGCTGGACCGCGTCCTCATCCTCTTCCCCGACCCCTGGCCGAAGGCGCGGCACCACAGGCGCCGCCTCATCAACGACCACACGCTGGACCAGCTTGCAAGACTGCTGCGCCCCGGCGGTGAGCTGCGGCTCGCCACCGATGACGAGGACTATCTGGTCTGGATGCTTGACCACCTCTGGCGCCGCCGCGATGCCTTCCGCTGGACCGCGGAGAGCGCCAAGGACTGGCGGACCCGCGACTGGCCGGAGACCCGCTACGAGACCAAGGCCCGGGCCGCCGGCCGTCAGCCGACCTTCCTCACCTATCGGCGCCTGGGTTAGCAGGGTTTCCGCCGACGCGCTTTCCTTCCGGCCGCGCGCCACGTAAGTCTAAGCCTTCCGCAACACGCGGCAACGCAGCCGCCGGCATGGTCGCGACCTGTCGCGGGGCGTGGGTGGAAGCGCCGAAGGAGTCGGTGCTATGCATCCTCGCCCCGTCCATCTCCGGGCACCCAAGACCCGGACGACAGGCCAGGAGAAGACCATGACGCTCAGGCAGACCTTCGGTCAGGACAGCCTTCGCACCCGCCGCCAGATGACCGTCGGCGGCAAGCTCTATCACTACTACTCGCTGAAGGCGGCGGCCGAGAGTCTCGGCCAGATCGAACGCCTGCCCTACTCGCTGAAGGTGCTGCTGGAGAACCTGCTGCGCTACGAGGATGGCAAGTCGGTCACCGTCGAGGACCTGAACGCGATCGCCGCCTGGTGCGACAACCGCGGCAAGGACGAGCGCGAGATCGCCTACCGGCCGGCGCGCGTGCTGATGCAGGACTTCACCGGCGTGCCGGCCGTGGTCGACCTCGCCGCGATGCGCCAGGCCATGGTGCAGCTCGGCGGCAATCCCGAGCGGATCAATCCGCTGTCCAGCGTCGACCTCGTCATCGACCACTCGGTGATGGTCGACGCCTTCGGCTCGCCCGGCGCCTTCCGCGAGAACGTCGAGCTCGAGTTCGAGCGCAACGGCGAGCGCTACGCCTTCCTGCGCTGGGGCCAGACCGCCTTCTCCAACTTCTCGGTCGTGCCGCCCGGCACCGGCATCTGCCACCAGGTGAACCTGGAGTACCTGGCGAAGTCGGTGTGGACCGCCGAGGACAAGGAGGGACTCGTCGCCTTCCCCGACACGCTGGTCGGCACCGACAGCCACACCACCATGGTGAACGGCCTCTCGGTGCTGGGCTGGGGCGTGGGCGGCATCGAAGCCGAAGCCGCGATGCTGGGCCAGCCGGTCTCCATGCTGATCCCCGAGGTGATCGGCTTCCGCCTGACCGGGCGGTTGCGCGAAGGTGCGACCGCAACCGATCTGGTGCTGACCGTCACGCAGATGCTGCGCAAGAAGGGCGTGGTCGGCAAGTTCGTCGAGTTCTTCGGCGCCGGGCTCGACAATCTGACCATCGCCGACATGGCCACGATCGCCAACATGGCGCCCGAATACGGCGCCACCTGCGGCTTCTTCCCCGTCTCCCAGGCCACCCTCTCCTATCTGAAGGAGACCGGCCGCACGCCCCAGCAGGTCGCGCTGGTCGAGGCCTACGCCAAGGCGCAAGGCCTCTGGCGCGACTCCGGGACGCCGGAGCCTGTCTTCACCGACGCGCTCGAGCTCGACCTCGGCGCGGTGGTGCCCTCGCTCGCGGGCCCCAAGCGCCCGCAGGACCGCGTGCCGCTCACCGACGTGAAGAAGAACTTCGACGCGGGCTTCAACGACATGTCGAAGCGGGAGGAGAGGCGCCAGTCCCCGATCGCGGGCACCGATCTGAGCTTGCGCGAC
>DATEDK010000171.1:0-4074 GCA_035281685.1 Kiloniellales bacterium
GAAGCGGTAGGTGAAGGTCTCGCCCGGCTCGATCGGGGGCTGCGTCAGGCCCGCCACGCCGTCCATCGCGTTCGGCAGCCGGAGCCCGTGCCAGTGCACTGTGGTCGGCACGGCCAGGCGGTTCTCCGCCTCGACGACGAGCACCGAGCCCTGCGGCGCCGTCAGCAAGGGACCCGGCACCTGACCGTCGTAGCTCCAGATCTTCGTGGCCGGCCCGTCCGGCAGGAGCTGCGCTTCGCCCTCGCGCATCACCAGGCGGTAGTGCACTTCCTCTGCGGCGCGAGCCCGCGGCACGCCGAGGGCGACGATCCCCAGGCCGGCGGAAAGGAGGAAACGGCGGCGGTCTAACCTCAACTCGCCCTCACTGCATGACCTTCGGGCCTTCGAGGTCGAGCGGCCCGGCTTCCGGCAGCACGCCCAGCCGTCGCGCCACTTCCTGATAGGCTTCCTCGACCTTGCCGAGGTCGCGCCGGAAGCGGTCCTTGTCCAGCTTCTCGTTGGTCTTCAGGTCCCAGAGGCGGCAGGAGTCGGGGCTGATCTCGTCGGCCAGGACGATGCGCATGTCTTCGTTCTCCCACAGCCGGCCGAACTCCAGCTTGAAGTCGACCAGCCGCAGGCCGACGCCGCGGAACAGTCCCTGCAGGAAGTCGTTCACCCGCAGCGCCAGGTGCAGGATGTCGTCGAGATCCTGCGTCGTGGCCCAGCCGAACGCGGTGATGTGCTCCTCGGAGATCAGCGGATCGCCCAGCTCATCCTTCTTGTAGAAGTACTCGACGATCGAGCGCGGCAGCGCGGTGCCTTCCTCCACGCTGAACCGCTTCGCGAAGGTGCCGGCGGCGACGTTGCGCACCACCACCTCGACCGGGATGATCTCCACCTCTTTCACCAGCTGCTCGCGCATGTTGAGACGGCGAACGAAGTGCGTCGGCACGCCGATCTCGCTCAACCGCTCCATGATGAACTCGGAGATGCGGTTGTTCAGCACACCCTTGCCGGTGATCGTCCCCTTCTTCTGGTTGTTGAAGGCCGTGGCGTCGTCCTTGAAGTACTGGACGATGGTGCCCGGCTCCGGGCCTTCGAAGAGGATCTTGGCCTTGCCCTCGTAGATGCGGCGGCGGCGCGAGCGGCTCATGGTTCCGTTCCCGACAGGGTCCCGGCCGGCTGCGGCCGGGCGGAACCTATAACAAGGCGATGGTGACGAAACAACGGCACCAGGGCTCATTCCACGACGATGTGGAATACCGCCCAGACCAGCCCGTCGAGGCTCGGCTTGCCATCGGGAAAGGCCGGTTCGATGTCCGGAGAAACAATCAGCCAAGCGGGGCCATGACCACCCAATCCAAGGGGTTGTCCATCGATTTTGATAGCCAAGATGAAGGCGGCCTTGTCCAGCACGGCGCGCTCGCGCGTGGCGACGTAGCCGTCGATGGCGATGAAGGTGACCTTGGTTCCCGTGGCGCCGGCCGCAGCGAGCAGGTCGGCGACCAGCGGACCCTCGAAGCGATGGCTGGCGCCCTGCCACTCCGGGAAGGCGGCGATCAGCTCATGCTGCGGCAGTGCCTGCAGGTCAGCCAGGTCGAAGGTCCGTGCCTTGTCGAAGCTTTCGACGTAGCGCGCGAGCAACTCGTCCAGGAAGGGATCGAGCGGACCGCGGTTGGGCTTTCCGACCGCGCCGCTGACGGTGATCAGCGCCGGTCCGCCCTCCGCGAAGGCGGCCGGCACCTGAAAGGGCGCGGGGCTCGGGACCAGTAGAAGCGAGGCCAGGAGCAGGCGGATCAGCATGGGAGGAGCCTTCTTTCAGCCGAGGAAGAGAGTGTAGAAGGGCGCGCGGTCTGGTGGCCCCTCGGCGTAGCGCCAGATCGGGCGGCGCGGTGTCTCTCTCAGCGTGCGCGGGCGCCCAGGCACCGCCACCAAGCTGCTGGAGACCGTGCCGAAACCCGAGGGAAGCGAGATGGTCAGGCCCTGCGCCGGGTCCTCGAGGTCGCGCTCGGCCAGCAGCGCCTCCCAGGCGGACCAGTCGCCTTGCTCCGGTTCGGGCACGGGCGCCGTCTTGAAGCGTGGCAGGTAGCGCGCGATGCGCGGGCTCGAGAGATCGTTCAAGTCGTGCGCCGTCAGCATCGAGAGGCCGGGGCGCAGCTTCATCACCTCGACCGCCTCGGCCTCCTCGCCGCGATGGCGCAGCCAGAACGCCTGCTCGCCGTCGGCGATGAAGAGGTTGAAGCTGCGATAGGCGGCAGGGTCGAGATCGGCCATGGCCCAGGCCGCGTCGCCGGCGGCGGCATGGTCCAGCGCCTCAAGCACCAGCTCGCCGCGCGAGCGCTTGCCGGCGGCAGGTCCCAGCGAGCCGACGCGGTTCAGCACACAGGCGACGACGCCGTCGTCGTTCAGGCCCATCCAGGAGCCCCCCGCCGTCACGTCGAGGCCGGCCAGGACGTGGGGCCTGTCGGGCCAGTGTCTGCCCGGCGGCCGCGACGGCCGGGACGCCATCTCGTCGCGGTTGGCGGCGAGCAGAAGAGGCCAATTCTGGCCGGGGCGCAGGAGGGCGATCAGGCTGCACATGCGAGGGCGCCTAGCCCTTGCAGGCGACAGGCGAAGGTGTCAACTAAGGGCCGGACCCCACTCACCCTACGCAGGGACGAAGAGCGCCGATGACCACCTTCGACGATCGCCAGAAGGCCTTTGAGGAGAAGTTCGCGCACGACGCCGACCTGCAGTTCCGCACCATCAACCGGCGCAACAAGCTGCTGGGCCTCTGGGCCGCCGAGCAGATCGGCAAGCACGGCGCCGACGCGGACGCCTATGCCAAGGATGTGGTGCTGGCCGACTTCGAGGCGCCGGGCGAGGACGACCTCGTGCACAAGCTCGCCAAGGACTTCGCCGCCGCCGGCGTCAGCATCACCGAACGGCAGATTCGCAAGCAGCTGGAGCACCTGCTGCTGGCGGCCAAAGACCAGATCATGAAGGAGTAGGCGAGGGCAGGACCTCGCCATGGCGTCTGCGATCACCCTGCTCGACGGCGGGATGGGCCGCGAGTTGGAGCGGATGGGCGCGCCTTTCCGCCAGCCGGAGTGGTCGGCGCTCGCGCTGATCGAAGAGCCCGACTACGTGCGCTGGGCGCATGCCTCGTTCATCGGCGCGGGCGCTGAAGTCATCACCACGAACAGCTACGCGCTCGTTCCCTTCCACCTCGGCGCGGAGCGTTTCGCCATGAAGGGAGAGCAGCTGGCCGATCTCGCCGGGCGCTTGGCCCGCCAGGCAGCCTCAGAGGTCGATTGGCCGGTGACCGTCGCCGGCGGCCTGCCGCCGCTCTTCGGCTCCTATCGGCCGGACCTCTTCGACGCCAAGCGCGCGCCGGAGCTGATCCGGCCGCTGATCGCCGGCTTGTCGCCGCACGTCGACCTCTGGCTTGCCGAAACGCAGAGCTCGATCGCCGAGGTCGAGGCGGCCGCCGCTGCGCTTGAGGGCGACGAGCGGCCGCTCTGGGTGTCATACACACTGCGCGACGAAGACTATGACGCCGCACCCGCGCTCCGCTCCGGCGAAGCGGTGGGCGCCGCGGCCCGCGCGGCGCGCCGCCTCGGCGCGCGAGCGCTGCTCTTCAACTGCAGCCAGCCCGAAGTCATCGCCCCGGCGCTTGCCGAGGCGCGCCGCGCGCTGGCCGATGCGCCCCTGCCGCTTGGCGCCTATGCCAACGCCTTTCCCCCCACACCGAAGGATGCCAGAGCGAACGACGACCTTTCCCCGCTGCGCAGGGACCTCGATCCCCCGGGCTATCTCTCCTTTGCCCGCGCGTGGGTGAAGGAGGGCGCCACCCTGGTCGGCGGCTGCTGCGGCATCGGCCCGGAGCACATCGCCGAGCTCAAGCAGGCCCTCACCGGCTAAAGCGGGATCCGACCCGGCTCGGCGCTGTGACTGACCTCGCTCTCAAGGGGGACCTCCGCCAAGCAAGCAATCAAGGATGACTCCCCCATCGGCGCGCAAGCGCGGAGAGCCGCGTTCCGCTCATCCCTCTCCCGTGGGCCCCGGACAGCCGCTCCGCGGCTTCCGGGGAGCCATGGATCGCGAGCGGCTGGA